>DAOTTL010000594.1:0-6652 GCA_034438135.1 Ktedonobacteraceae bacterium
GCATTACAACTGACAAAAACCTTGTCACCCACATCAACGTCTTCACCGTTTCCCCAGAGAACCAGCAACAGCTCGTCGATCTGCTCATTGAAGCGGCCCAAAGCACCATAAGGAAGTTTCCTGGGTATATCTCAAATAATTATCACAAAAGTCTGGATGGAACCAGGGTAACCACTTATGCCCAGTGGCATAGCCAAGCAGATTTCGAGGCGATGTTGCAAAGTCCTGAAACTGCTCCCCAGTTCCAGGCACTTTCGCAGCTTGTCACGAGTTTCGAACCCCATCTCTATGAGGTTGTTTTTGTTGATGAAATCGGCTGAATTGATTGACCAATAAAATGGTTCTGGCCCACTCCTGGTGATAAGTACAGCAGTAAGAGGATAGCTTTGTGGGCAAGATCTCTCAAAGATCTTGCCCACCAGGAGAATTATTGTATTTTCGTCAAAATACTTTGGGATTTACACTCCTACCTGACGTAAAATAGGAGCTTCGGTCATTAGCCACTAATGAGGTGACATCCCCGACTGCTAGCTCTGTGGCTTGTCGTAGTTCATCAGCCAGGTGACACCGAACTGGTCAGTGCAGTGGGCGATGATGGCACCCCAGCCGCTGTCGGTCGGTGCAAACACCTCTTTGCCGCCTTCCACCAGCCTGGCGTAGAAATCTCGCAACTGTTCCTCGCTATCACAATTCAGCACCAGACTGTAACCGTTCCCACGCTCCAAACTAGCCTGATCGCTTTGGAGGTCGCTGCCCATAAAGTGAATACCGCTGCCTTGGAAGTCCAGATGTATAACGCGCTCGCCCTCAAACTGCACCTCGGCATCACCACCGAACACACCCTTGTAAAACTTGATCGCCTCCTGGCCATTCTTCGCGAAATTGATGTACGGTACAATGTTTGCCATAGTCTTTCCTTCTCATAAGTTCTACCTGCTAGCCTTGAGACAATGCGAGATAGCCGGGTGCCGTGCTTTCGCCTCCTGAAAATGCAATCATAGATTCTCCTCTGTCTCAAAAGTATTTCCCACCGAAAAGCCAGTGGGTTCTTCAAGAGACATTCTACCCAGACACACTAAATCCGGTAATGCTCCTGGTAGTCGTGCGGCTCTTATAGCTGTGCATATGACCCGTTGAATTGATAAATTTTAGCATACGAGTCTACCCCGAAGAGCATGTGAGAAGCAAGGCATACAGGGCATGCATGCTTTACGTCCGGGTTTCTCTAAGGAGGAGCGAAAGCGAGTCAGGAGGCGATGAGCGTTAGCTGGCAATGTTGACACCATCTTTTGAGGACAGGTACAATGAAGATAGCCAATTAAACACAATAGGCAAATTCTACTCTTCGGTGCTTTCCAGAAGCAGAATTGCAAAGGGCAGGCCTCTGTCGGACCATGAGGAATCCTCGCGCAACCCTTCTTTTTTCCACTGTCTTAAGCAGTAGGAAGGGTCTTGGAAAGCCCTGTTCAACTCTTGCACTTTGCATACAAAAGATGAGGCAACATTACAATGAAGATGTATGTCTGTGTAAAACAGATTCCAGACCCTAACACCGTTGTTAGCAAGCTAGATCCTGATACAAAACGGCTGGTGCGTAGCGGGGTCTCGCTTGTGCTTGATCCTGGTGACGAAAGCACGATCTCAGCAGCCATCAAATTGCGCGACACCGTGGGAAATAGCGAACTAACCGCCGTGTGCATGGGGCCAGCCAGCGCACAAGAGTCTATGCGCCGTTCATTGGCTATGGGCGTGGATCGCGCTATCCTTGTAACAGACCCTGCACTGGCTGGTTCTGACTCCCTGGCGACTGCACGTGTGCTGGCCAGTGTCCTCAAAAAAGAAGGCGCAGAACTGATCTTCTGCTCGACTGAGAGCACCGACGGCTATACAGGCATGGTACCTGGAGGAATCGCAGAGTTTCTGGGCTTTCCGCAACTAACATTTGCTCGTGAAATCAAAATAGACGGACAAAAGGCCATCGTGAAACGTGTCACACAAACCGGCTATCAGGTTGTCGAGTGTTCACTCCCTGCCGTGATTACTATAGCCAGTGGTTCCTTTGAAGCAATCTATGCAACGATGAAAGGTATCATGAGTTCAAAGAAGAAGCCTTTGACACAGATGAACCTTTCCGACCTCGGTCTCGACGCTTCGCAGGTAGGCGAGGCCGGTGCTCGCGAAAATGTGCTGGCAATCGGCAAGGCCGAGGCTCGTGCAGTTGGTCAAATTCTCAAGGACGAGGGCGATGCCGCCCAAAAAATTGCTGACTTCTTGCAGCGCTACTCACTTCTCTAGCACACTATCCTGAAAGCTGATGCAAAGAGAAGCCCCTTTCGCTTCTTGACCAGATCAGGATCTTAGAGAAACCTGAAGAGTTCAGCGATTTTATGCGAAGTCTTTTGAAAGAGGAAAACAATCATGGCAAAAACGATCTGGGTGCTGGTCGAAATCGAAAACGAGCTGCCCGCTCGTTCCTCCCTGGAAGTACTGGGGAAAGCCGCCACTCTGGGCCGTGCCGAGGCCATTGTGTTTGGCTCTCAGGCTGCAAAAGTTGCGGCCAACCTGGGCGAATACGGGGCAGATAAGGTCTATGTACACGCTGACGCCGCTTATGATACCTATTTGACTCTACCAGCAGTTGATACTATCAGCGAACTACTGAAGCAGCATCAACCCGACCTGCTGCTCTTTCCCACAACCTACGATGCACGCGATATCGCAGCCCGTCTGAACGTGCGTCACAATCTAGGTCTGATCACAGATGTCACCGGTCTGGAGTACGATGGCGAACAGCTAAAAGCTACCGTCCCGTGGGGAGGCGAGAACGTAGTTACCGCGACCCATCCAGGCGAGCATGGCATAATCCTGGTACGTCCTAAAGCCTTTAGTATCGAGCAGACCCCTGGCAAAACTGCCGAGATGGAAGAACTGACCATCGCACTTAACGCCGCTTCGCAGAGTATCAAGATCCTCGAAACCGTTGAAGAGGCCAGCGATGGACCCGCGCTGGAGGATGCCAGCGTCATCGTCAGTGGCGGACGTGGTCTGGGGAAGGCCGAGAATTACAAACTCGTTGAGGAACTTGCTAAAACTCTCGGTGGTGCTCCTGGTGCAACTCGTGCAATCGTAGACGCAGGCTGGCTGCCATATAGCTATCAGATTGGTCAGACCGGTAAAACAGTCAAGCCAACGCTTTATATTGCCTGTGGTATCAGCGGAGCCATCCAACATCTAGCCGGGATGAAAGGTGCCAAATTCATTGTCGCAATCAACAAGGATGAACATGCACCAATTTTCTCAGTTGCCGATCTGGGCATCGTAGGTGATGCGCTGACAATCGTGCCGCAATTGACTGCCGAAGTGAAGAAGCGCAAGACACAGTAATCGCTCCCGGCAGCCTATTATAGGGGAAGGGCCAGATGAGTGAGTGATCCTGGCCCTTCGCCATACGGAGGTTTTTATCTATGACCCCCATCATTTCCCCAACCGGGAACTGGGTCGGTACGGTTCTCTTCGTATTGCTGCTCGTTGCCGGCATTGGTCTCTTCGCCGTGCGAGCGGGCGAACTGGTCGCGCTTCTAGCAAAAGCACGGCGCGAGGACCGTACCGATCATCTTGACGATCGTATTGGTGACTTTTTTAAGATTGTGTTGGGACAGAGTGGGGTGTTACGCGATCCGATCCCCGGTATTGCTCATTTTTTCACCTTCTGGGGCTTTATAATCATCCAGATTGGACTCCTTGATCTCATAATTCGGGCTTTCGGCTTTGAGATTCCCTTTATCGGCGGCAATCCAGTTTTTGTGGTCGTACTCGATCTTTTTATTATTTTTGTAGCACTTGCCCTCGTTCTCTTTGCCATCAGGCGGGCAGTTTTCCATCCCAAACAGTTACAGAGTTCCAGACATGGTCCCTGGGATGGCTATATTATCCTGGGCTTAATCCTGGTGGTTCTGATCACGCTGGCCCTGGTGGAGGCCTTTGAGTACGCGGCCAGTGGTGGAGCAGCATGGTCACTCTTCGGTTCCTGGATTGGTCCCTGGTTTAGCGGTCTGGGCGAGACAACCAATACTATCCTTTTCCGCGTCTTCTGGTGGCTACACATTTCAACCGTGCTCTTTTTCCTGGTCTACCTGCCGAGTTCAAAACACCTGCATCTACTGGCCACTCCGTTCAATGTCTTCTTCCGCAGCTACAAGCCAACTGGCGCACTGCCATTAATGGAGGACCTTGAGGAGCGTGAGGACTATGGGGTTTCTAAGTCCGAACAATTTACCTGGAAACAATTGCTCGATGGCTATGCCTGTACAGAATGTGGCCGCTGTAATACCGTGTGTCCCGCAACCAACACCGGCAAGCCTCTTTTGCCGAAAGAGATCATTTTGGGCGTCAAAGAGGCCCTGTTTGCCAACAGTGCAGAGATCCTCGGTAAGGATAGTCCCTGGGTCACGTTGAGACCCCTGGGTACGCGTGCGGGCGCGATGGTCGCTCAGAAAGATCCAGAGCCACTGGTAGGCGGAGCCATCTCTACAGAGGCACTCTGGGCCTGCACAACCTGTAGTGCGTGTATGGAGATCTGTCCAGTCTCCATCGAGCATGTGCCAAAGATCGTAGACATGCGCCGTCACCTGGTCATGGAAGAGAGCGAATTTCCTCAAGAAGTCACATCGCTCTTCAACAACATCGAGCGCAACGGCAATCCCTGGGAGATCAACAACGATACCCGCGCCGAATGGGCGGCGGGTCTGGATATTCCACTGCTAGCAGAGAATCCCGATGCAGATGTACTCTACTGGGTTGGTTGTATGGGTTCGTTTGATCAGCGTAACAGGCGGGTCGCAACATCGGTTGCGAAGATTCTCAAAGAGGCTCAGGTCAACTTCGCCATCCTTGGACCCGAAGAGTCCTGCACAGGCGATCCAGCACGCCGCATCGGCAACGAGTATCTGTGGCAGATGCAGGCTCAACAGAATATTGAGACCCTGGATGGCTATGGTTTCAACCGTACAAAAGCCCAGGAGAATGGACATAACGGACATCAGAGTGGAGCAACTGTGAGCAAACATCGCACCATTCTCACCGCCTGTCCCCATTGTTTCAACACCCTGGGCAACGAATATCCGCAGTTGGGCGGTGACTATGAGGTAGTTCACCATACCGTTTTTATTGATAAACTGCTGGTGGACGAAAAGCTGAAACTGCCGGAGAGCTTTGATCAGCGTAAACTTACCTACCACGATCCATGCTACATTGGCCGCTACAACGGTATCTACGACGAGCCTCGTCACGTTCTGAACGTTTTGAACAATAACGGCGTCACCGAAATGGAACGCCATCGCAACAAAAGCTTTTGTTGCGGCGGCGGTGGTGGACGTGCATGGATGGAGGAGAAGATTGGCAAACGCGTCAATCAGACACGTATGAAGGAGGCTCTGGACACCGGTGCCGAGGTTCTGGCTGCGGCCTGTCCATTCTGCATTACCATGTTCGATGACGGCCTCAAAGGAATCGAGGCTGAGGACAGGATGCGGATTGAGGATATCTCCGAAATCGTAGCCCAGGCTTTGGAAAAAAAGGAGAGAGGTTAGGTTTCGAATGAAAAAGGGGAGTATGTCTGGCGGGCTTCCGCCAGGCATACTCCCCTTTTTCATTCGTTTAGTTAAACAGCATTGACAAACAGACTGCTGACCGACTCTCCATTATGGATACGCCTGATTGTCTCAGCCATCAGAGGAGCAATCGAGAGGATTGTCATATTGGGCAGGCGCTTTTCAGGGGGAATAGGCACAGTATTCGTTGTAACGATCTCCGTCACATCATGCTGGCTACTGAGCCGCTCAATGGCCGGTCCGCAGAAAAGGCCGTGAGTACAGGCAATAGAGATACGTTCTGCTCGTAGTTCTCGCAAGCGATCAAGGATCTCTACAATCGTTCCCCCATTGGCGATCTCATCATCGAGAATAATTACATCTTTCCCTCGCACATCGCCAACAATCATATCGATCACCACACGATCATCAGAGATGCGGCGTTTTCGCCCGGCTGCAATCGGCACATTCAGCAATTGGGCGAAGTGCGAGGCCGATTTAGCGTTTCCAAGGTCAGGTGAAAGAACCACCGTATTATCCAGGTCATAGTCACTGAAATGTTGGGCAAGCACATTCAGCGCGTTAAGATGATCCGTGGGAACGCTAAAGAAGCCATGTACCTGCGCTGCATGTAGCGTCATCGTCAGCACGCGGTTGGCCCCGGAGGTGGCCAGCAGATCGGCAGTTAAGCGACCCGCAATGGAGATGCGGGGAGCATTTTTTTTATCGGAACGTGCGTAAGAATAGTAGGGGATTACAGCTGTTGTGCGAGCGGCGGAAGCTCCTCGCGCAGCGTCGAGCATAAAGAGTAGCTGTACAAGGTTTTCCTGGACAGGGGGGACGAGCGGTTGGATAATAAAGACATCACTCTCACGGCAGTTTGCATTGAGTTGAACATACAGACAATCGTTACTAAAATGCCTGATAGTCGCCGGGCTGAGAGGGACTTTCAGGCAATCACAGATCTCCTGCGCTAGCTCATGATGAGCATTTCCACTAAAAATTGTAATCTCACGCATGCTCGGTATCCTTCTGCTTGACTAGAATACGCCGGGCCGCCAGGT
>DAOTTL010000595.1:0-6505 GCA_034438135.1 Ktedonobacteraceae bacterium
CACCGGATATCAGTATACTTATTTATGTAAGAGAGATGCCTGAGTAGATGGATGATGTGAGTGGATGAGAAACGTTTTAAGAGGGTAAATGTGAATGGGGCGTGGGCTATGCGGAAGCGTAGTGGGTTCAGATTTATCTTATAGAACATTCGCTTAAAAGGGGTTGGGAAGATTGTAGTGAAGCTACTATTGGGCTGCATGTTAAAGGGATAGGTAAGGTGGGAGTGTTACGCATGCAGCACCAGGCATATGTGGATGGTAGGGGGAGTATAGGATAGTGGAAGATGGATGTGGGGAAGGTAGCAAGGTGTATATGGTAGGGATGAAAAGAGTGGCAATGGGGATGGTAGTGTATGAAGAAAAAAACTGGTTGGTTGTGTTGTGTGGGCGTTCGTATTTATAGATAGAAGATGTGGAGTAGTTTGTAATTACTCTTACGCGGAAAATGAGAATAGATAAAGTAGTATAGTAGTATTGAGAAGAAGCGGAGAAGAAGAACGGCTGTACCGTCCTTCTTCTCCGCTTCGCTTTATCCCTTTATCCCGCGCTCGGCTTGCATATCGGCCATGACTATGGTACTCTGGCAGCGTTCGCAGTCATATGAATTCGTGATCCAAGTCAGCAACACATAAGTTCTGGTGAAATAATACATGCCTATTCTAAGTGCAGTCCAAATTGGAAAATCCTTTGGGGCAGAACGTATCTTTGAGAACGTCAGCTTCCAGATCGACGAGCGTGATCGTATCGGTCTGGTGGGTCCCAACGGGGCAGGCAAATCTACGTTATTGAATATACTGGCCAGTCGTGAAGAGCCAGATGAGGGAAATCTCTCTCTTGCACGCTACAGTCGTCTGGGCTATCTGACCCAGCAACCAGACTTTCAGCCATCGAATACCTTGCATGAAGAGATGCTGACAGTTTTTGATCGCATGCGAGATTGTGAGCGCGAGTTGGGTGAGCTGGCGCAGCAGATGGCGACCTCTGAGGCTCAGGCTGATCCACAACGGCATGGACGGCTCCTGGCACGCTACTCCGAGTTACAGCAGGAGTTTGAGCATGGGGGTGGGTATACCTATGAAAACAAGGTTGCACAGGTGCTTGATGGTCTGGGCTTTACGCGTGAGCAACAGGCAGCTCCGATCACGTACCTGAGTGGTGGACAGAGTACCCGAGCCTCTCTGGGCAAACTGCTTTTGCAGGAACCGGACCTGTTATTGATGGATGAGCCGACGAACCATCTTGACCTGGAGTCCCTGGAGTGGTTAGAGACCTATTTGAACGATTGGAAGGGGGCCATGGTAATCGTGGCTCACGATCGCTATTTTCTGGATAAAGTGGTCTCGCGTACGATAGAGCTGGCCTTTGGACGTATTGAGGAATATCCAGGCAACTATACCGCTTACCTGGGACTTCGTGAAGAGCGTATGGAGCGTCGGCAGCGTGAATACGAGGCGCAACAGGCCTATATCGCGCATACCGAAGAATTTATTCGTCGGTACAAAGCTGGCCAGCGCAGTCGTCAGGCGCGTGGTCGTCAGAAACTACTGGATCGGATGGAGCGCGTCCAGCGTCCCAAGGATTTTGCGGAGATGCAATTTGAGTTCAATTCGGTCGTTGACAGTGGACAGACAGTGCTTGCAACTCAAAGGCTCGTGGCAGGCTATCCGGGAAAGGTTTCTGGGAGCGATCCGGCTCTGGCCGTGCGAGTGGCCGACCTTGAACTTTTGCGAGGTGATCGGGTTGGTCTGTTAGGACCCAACGGAGCCGGGAAGACGACCCTGTTGCGCACAATTATCGGCGAGTTGTCCCCGCTCAGCGGTCATGTGTCGCAGGGACATAACGTGCGGATTGGCTATTATTCACAGACACATGCCGGTCTCGATCCCGAGCGAACCGTCATCGACGAGATTCGTCAGGTCAGTGTGCTCAGCGAAGAGGGGGCGCGTAGCTTTCTGGGGCGTTTTCTCTTTAGCGGGGGCGACGTATTTAAGCGCATCAGTGCTTTAAGTGGCGGAGAGCGGAGCCGTGTTGCGCTTGCCAGATTGACCTTGCAGGGATCGAATTTCCTGATTTTGGATGAGCCGACAAACCATCTGGATCTCCAGTCGCGTCAGTTTCTCGAAGAGGTGCTGGACGACTTCGAGGGGACCTTGCTTTTCGTCTCGCACGATCGTTATTTCGTCGATAGTCTGGCCACCAAAATTTGGGCTATTGAGGACGGAATATTGATCCCCTATCAGGGCAACTACACCGATTACCGTACTCGCAAGCGTCCACTGGTTCTCGACATTCCGTCGTCACTGAGCGTTCCTACGAAAGCCTCCCAGCTTGAGAAGGTCAGCAAGCCAGTCACGCCAGTTCACTCGAACGGCAAGAAAAGCAGAGTAAAGGTACGCACAGTTGAGGATGTAGAGAAAGAGATTGAGAAGGCAGAGACACAGGTCAAGCTCATCGAAGAGAGGCTCTCTGCTGCCGCCCTGAAGGCCGACGCCGTTCAACTTCAGCAGCTTTCAGACGAATATGAGCAGGCCAGAGAGCATGTTGATGAGCTTTTGCGCGAGTGGGAGCAACTGGCTGACACTGCAATCTAAACATTTATCTTATAGCCTGCTTTATTTTCTTCTGGCGCGTACTATTGCTCCAACAATCCAGCCGACCAGGGCAGCCAGAAAAGGCAGAATGGCAGCGGCCACCAGCCAGAGAATCAGAAAAATCAAGGGTGTGAGCAGAGCAAACGAATTCTCAAGGCGGTGGAGAATAAAATTGTACGCTGGTTTGAACACATAGAGCGCACCCAGAGTGCCTGCGGCGACTGCGCTAAAGAAGAACGTCATCAGAAAACGTTTGAACCCATAGAGATAAGAGCCACGCCAGGCAACCACAACCAGCAGGGCCATGGAGACGCTTTCCAGAATGAACGCGGCTAATTTAGGGACTGAGGGCATAACAAGTTCCAGGGACGCGCCTGCGATCCCCAGAGCAAGGGCGAGAATCTGGATGCCTACACTCAGGAAGAACGACCTGGCGCTATCGTGTGGCCTTTGAGGTGGGGGTGGAACCAGGCGTGAACGTTTGCCAGTATCAAACTGGACCTCTGCCAGTTTTTCAGAGATCATCTCTTTGATAGAGACCGTCTCGCTATTTGTCGGATCGATGGAGAGAGAGCGATCAACGGCAGACATCGCTTCGAGGTACTGGCCAGTATTTGCCAGGAGAGCGGCTGCCATACTCCATCCCAGAGCATTCTCGGGAGCAATCTGGACAACCTGCTTCACACATTCGAGCGCTTCCTGGAAGTGGGTAATGGCGGCGAGGATCTGCGCTTTAAGGATCAGGGCATCGGCGAATTGGGGAGCCATATGCAGGATCGTTTCGGTAATCTGATAGGCCTGCTCAAGGTTCTGCATTTGCACCTGTTGTCTGGCCGTCTCTAACATTAGCAGGCATTGTTGCTGAATGTTTTGTTCAATGGTCGTCATGGTTGCCTGTCCGCCGCTGCGAGTATTGCCTGAGGGACTGGCTGGAACTGCCGCTGAAAACGTCGCGGGACTGGCAGGGATGGGACCACTGCGCAGGGGGCCGCTGGGAGGAACTGTGCCTGGACCGTGCAGGGCATTTTGTCCAACTGAGGGCATCTCTCCCACCAGGATTACGGGTCGATTCTCCTGTCCAAAGACCTGTGGTTTCTGTTGAACGCTTAATCTCTCCGAAAGAAACGTGTGCAGTCGTTGCAGAGTAATTTGCTGGGTGACCGGATCGCTGACAGAATTGCCAACTCCCATAATTAGACGATACATAAACGATCCCAGATTCTTTTCGCCTGTCTCAGGGACCATCTCATTGCCCCGACAGGTGCAATAGAAAAGTCGTCCGGGTATTTGTTGCAATCCGTTGAGAAGGGTTGAACCAAACAGAGGAGTATAGTCGAATGGTGACGATCGCTGTTTACTCCAGGCGGGACCGAACTGAAAGGCATCGAGGATATACAAAATCTGAGCTGCTGGACTACGTGCCATAATCTGACTGACCAGGGAAAAGAGGTGCAGACCGCTGCCACTTTGCTGGTAGCGAGTATCACTGTAGGCCAGATAGCCTTCGCCGTTTGTCTGATCAACGAAAGCATACCCGGCGAAGTAGATCAGAATCAGATCGTCAGGGGCTGCCATTTGGAGACAGAGTTGTGAGATAACGGTTTCCATCAGCTCGCGTGTAACTTCTGATCCTAATACAAGCTGTACATTAGCGGGATTCCACTGACCTCCGCGTCCATGTACCAGCCATTGCGCCAGAGCACGTGCATCGGTCTCCGCGAATTGCAGTGGTCGGAAGGTCGTGTCCTGGTAATGATTTACGCCGATGATGAGTCCCAGGCGTTTGCCCACACGCACTCTCCTTCAACAAGCAAATACTTCCTTATGTAGGTGTATTTAAATGAAATTGTGTCAATGTAATGTCATTGTACGCTACACAGCCATATTTATGGTACTCTTCAGGTACTTTTGGCAATGCCAGATTTTTTTGTGTGTCTTATTAATGTATGGCCGGAATTGCGGCCTATCTAAAAGGCTCGTACAATACGTATCAGCGTAGTACCCGTCATGAAAGACTTTGTAAGCCCGTTTAAGATAAAAACGTTGTACGACACGACATCTTGCGGGTTGTTGTACTTCCTTAAGGAAAATGTTGCGTACCTTCTACTGCATCATGTACCGTTATACATCTCTCAGAGAGAGAAGACAAGAGGAAAAGGGTCAATATATGGCACGTATACTTGGGATTACGGGAAATATTGCCTGTGGCAAGACAGCGGTAGGTAAGATATTAGTAGAATTGGGAGTCGAGAAATACATAGATGCGGATGCCATGGTGCATCGGCTCTATCTGGCAGGGCAGCCTATAGCGAGTGAAGTTGCCAGGGTGTTTGGGAGTGAAGTAATGGCCGAAGATGGATCAGTAGATCGGGCTGCGCTGGGAGGGTTCGTTTTTCGGGATAAGATGGCCATGGGTCGTCTGGAAGCGATTGTCCATCCGGAGGTGGGTCGTGCGATCTTTGCAGAGTTGGCGTCGGTCAGTGCTACTGGAGTAGCGGTTATTGACGCTGTGAAGTTGTTAGAGGGAGGGTCAGGAGCTTTTTGTCAGAGCAAATGGTTGATTACCTGTCCCGAAGAGCAAGAAATGCGACGTCTCATGGCCCGCAATGGACTGAGCGAAGAAGAGGCCCATGCACGTTTGCAAGCTCAGCCCTCTGTAGAACGTCGTTTGCCATTAGTAGATGAAGTGATCGACAATGGGGGATCGCTAACAGAGACGCTCCATCAGGTTGAGGAGGCTTATCAGCGGTTTAACGAGCGGTTCCTTCCGAAATAAAGTAAAGTGAAGAAAAGGGGTATGCTGGTTTTAGCTTCGTCTGCCTATGACAGCGTAAAGGGGGTCCAGACCACTACGAAACCAGGATGAACTGCCCCCTGGATAGCGTTCCGTCTGCACATTCATAAAGCCACCGGAGAGTCGATGGTACTCCTGGACGAGAGCGATATGTTCCTCGTCATCTCCTTCACGCCAGACGCGTACCGCCTTGGTGGGAAACATGCGGTCAGAGAAAACTATGATGGAGACTCCACCGGAGCGCAGAACGCGTGCAATTTCTCGAAAAACGGCGATAGGTTGGGTTAAATATTGAACAGAGACAATATTATAAACGACCTCAAAATAGGCTGTAGGAAAAGGCAATTGGGGGAATTTATTGAGATCCTGCACCAGGAAACGAGTGAGTTGTGGGTTGGCCTGCATTTCGGTTGCATTCATACCCAGGCCGATAACCTCGCGATAGGGACGATTCTCTGGCAGATGCGAACGGAAACTGCTCATCAGATCAAGTACGCGTATATTGGTTGGTGGCATATAGCGTTGTGCGATCTCTTTTGTTCTGGCAATGGCTTTCTCATCTAGATGTACGACCATACGTGGAACATCATAAAAATTTGCGTCCTCGGCTTCATCTTGTCTGGAAAAATCTCTTGCTGTAAGCTTTCTGTACATAACAAATATCGCTCCTTCAAATATCACTCCTTCAACGGTCACTGTGCCTCCATTTTTAATCCTTTCCAACCTCTTCCCCAATTAGAGAAATCTTGCATATATTGTATGCGAAACCTTACGTTAAAACAACAGAGATTGGGAAGTAAATAGCGTTTTTGCGAGGAGATATCCTTGCATGCTTGTACTCTTGAGAAAGAGAGCAGTAAGAGATCTTCGCAGAGATCTCAGTCTTGTCTCATCGAGCGGGATAGATGTCCCGCAATACCTCAAAAAAGCATGGGGGGCGGGCTGTGCGCTCGCGCATCGCCTTCGGCAACAGAGTCCTGTACGGGAGCATACAGTGGAAGAATTGGCACGACACCTTTTAGACCTTTCTTGCTTGTACTCAGGGAGTCTGGTGCATAGGCTTGTTGAACGTGGTGAAGAGAGAAACGATCACGAGCAGAGCTGTATCTATCAGGAGATC
>DAOTTL010000596.1:0-5075 GCA_034438135.1 Ktedonobacteraceae bacterium
TTGCCAAACTGAGGGATGACTTTTAGAAAGGGCGCTCTACAGTTTGGCTAGTTTATAACCCACATCGGGGACGGTGACAATATAGCGGGGATGGCGGGGGTCTGGCTCCACTTTGCGCCTCAGACGACTGATATAGACCCAGATAAAGTCAACCTCGCGATTATATTCAGCTCCCCAGACTCGTTCCAGCAGCAGTTCATGAGTCATCACGCGTCCAGCATTCTGAGCAAGAGTGCTGAGCAGCTTATACTCAGTGCGGCTAAGTTGAATAGGGAGACCTTTTTGCAAGACCTGATGTTGAGCATAGTCGATACTCAGATCGCCAGTCGTAAAGATCGACTCAACAACCTTCTTCTCGCCCTTTAGAGCAATCTGACGGCGCAGGAGTGCTCGCAGACGTGCAAGGAGTTCTCTTGTTCCAAAGGGTTTGCTGAGCAGGTCGTCAGCGCCCATATCGAGCAGATGGACGCGCTCGTCTTCGCTATCATCGTTACAGAGCATCATAACAGGTGCATGCGAAAACTCGCGTAGGCGTTGTAGCAGATCGGTTCCCGACATATCGGTCAGTTTGCCCGCCAGCAAGATCAGTTCAGGTTCTTCCAGATCAAACTGGCGTAAGAACTTTGAGCCGTGATTGAACACCTGGACATGATACTGCTGTTCCTCCAGATTTGCCCGTAGATAGCGAGCGATGCGCGGATCACTCTCAACGACTGCAATGTATACGCGTTTACTCTGGCGTGGGAGCGCAGCAGTGGTATGAGAAATCTGAGCGGGAACGTTCTGAGCAGTGGGTTCCCAAGACGAGACCGTAGGGGGAGTCAGAGGAAGCGTACAAAAAAAGACGCTCCCCTCGCCGGGACCTGGTGAATCGGCCCAGATGCGACCACCGTGTGCTTCAATACTGGCGCGTACAATGGCCAGTCCCAGACCGCTGCTCTGAGAGCGCTCGGCTCCCTCGCGGATGCGATAAAAGCGATCAAAGATACGTTCCAGATGTTCTGAAGCGATGCCTATGCCCTGGTCGCTCAGGCTCAAGCGAAGCTCATTCTCACCAGTCTCCAGAACCAGGCGGATCGTACCTCCGTCCGGTGAGTACTTTACAGCGTTGTGTAAGAGGTGATGAAAGACCTGCTCAATGCGTGTGGGATCGCAGTAGATGGGAGGGGCAGTCTCATCGAACTCGCAGTAGATTTGATGATGGGGTGCATTCTTGCGCCAGCGTTCTACCAGCAGGAGCAGCAGTTCGGAGATCTGAATTTCGCTGATCCGCAGATGTTGGGCACCCGCATCCAGCCTCCAGACGTCCAGCAGCGTGTTCAGAATCTCGTGCAGACGATCAGTCTGTGTATCGATCATCTGCAACATCTCGCGCTGTGCAGACTGGTCCCAACGAATAGAAGTGCTCAGGAGCGTTGTCGCGGACCCTTTAATAATGGCCAGGGGCGTCTTAAGTTCGTGAGCGGCCATAGCAAGCGTCTCGTTACGGGACTGAGCCGCTGAGCGCTCCAGCGTGATATCGTCGAGCAGCACGCCTCGTCCCAACAGGTGATCGGGTTTATCGCGCACTGGAAACGTATGGATGCGTAGCCAGCGAACCGCAGCGTCGCTCAGGGCGAGATCAGTAAAGCTCTCCTTCTCAGGTTCACTCCAGAGACGGTCGAGTTCAATTTGAGCGCTTGCGGGATTGGCGGCCAGCGAGGCCAGTGCCTTGCGCGTATCAAAAACAGCTTGAGTATGGAGCATCTCATCTTCAGCGCACAGCAGGCGTTTCGCGCTGAGATTGATATAAATAATATTTTCCGCCCGATTAAAGAGAATAAAGCCACTGCGAATATTGGCGGTAATACCTGCGAGAATGGCGTTTTCTTCCGTGAGTTCTCCAGTAAGAGTGGGTAAGGTTTGAACTGAAAGAGGGGACGGGGACGCGTTTGACGTGTCTGTACCAGTTCTCCAGTCTATTTTCTGCTGATCTGTCCTACTATTGGCAACGAAGCCCATACGAAACCCCTTTTCCGTTTCCTCAATCTGCTTGGTGCTATTGATATTCTAGCAAAACAGGTCAAGGTTTTTTCCAAAGAAGCGGTAGAAAAGCGGAGGCTGTGAGGATGGATTTTTCTGCTAACAGTCTCCGCTTGTGTCCTTCTTTGAAAAAGGAAAGAGGGAAAGAAGTACTTAGTGACTCATTGTAGCCAGAACAACAATTACAGCCAGATGCAGAAGCATAGCGATAATCAGGACCCAGATGATACTAATAAAGCTGCGCCGATCACGGATATGAGTGCTTGATCCATAGGCTTTAGGTGAGCGTTCGGATGCGACAAAACCCAGAGCAATACGCAGGCGCAGGGGTGAGCGCAGAGGTGAGCGGCGCATTTCCACCAGCAAGGCCTGGTGACAGCTTTTGCAGAGTTGCCACTCCCGGCGTGGTTCAGGTGCTCCGACTGGCTCTTTGAGAGCGATAGGACTGAACCAGATAGAGCTTGTGCAGATTGAGCAATGTGCGAGTCTGGGCCAACGTCTTCTGCGGACTACTTCACGGTTTGTGACAGTTTCTGCATTATTCCCTGGTACGATATTCTTCACGGTTGCAGTCCTTTCCGTGTGGCTGTGTTGGGTAAAAGCGGGATACAACTCTGCTGTTTGTGGCACATAGATAAGATCATTTTAATGTCATTGTATCATACGCATAGCAAAATTTCAGTGCTACAAGCCGAAAATTTTGGGACTATGCGAAATCTGTTTATGCCCATTTCTATTTGAAAAAAAGAAGAGCAGCAAAATGAGGCATTTCGCGCTCATTCCGCCACTTTTCTTCACAGTCTTATGAAGTTTTTAGATGCCCATGATCACATAGACATAGTTTTGTGTCTGCCCTGGCATGCAGCTAAGCCAGCTATTGCCACAGGCGTATTCCGCACCCTGTAACGTGCCAGCGCCTGCGTTGTAGGCGGCCAGGCCTTTAGCATAGTCGCCGTATTTGTGATAATAGCTGGCCATCAAGTTGGCCGCGCCACGCAAAGCGTCGGTGGGATTCCAGGGGTTGATGCCAAGACCCGCGGCTGTCCCTGGCTCGAACTGAGCGATGCCCTCGGCGTCGGTAACGGAGACGGCATTGGGATTGTAGCCACTTTCCTGATTGATTTGGCGGCTAAAGTAGATGGGAGAAATACCAGCGTCAATAGCATCCTGTTTAGCGATAGCTACATAGGGACTATTGGGAAGGTTCATGGGAGGTAAATAGTGATTTGGGGCAGGGACCTGGGTCTGGCTCACATGTGCTTGCGGTTGCCAGCCGATCTGAGCAGAATGGACCCAACTTCCCAGACTGCCGAGGACGCTGCCGTTCTGACTATCGGCAAGGGGAGCCAGCGTTATAAGGGTACCGATCATTACAGCCAGGGTGATGAACAGGATAAGTCCATGACGCAGGCGTGGGTTTAAACGACGGATCGATGTAGCGGTAACAGAGGCCTGTCTGCGCTGTTGGAGCTTCTTATCGGCGGGGATAACCAGCATGCGAGAGGTGGAGGAAGATTTTGCGCTCAGAACATTTTGTAAGGCTGCGTTCAGTGACAGATGTTCATCTGTGGTAGACCTGCCCTGGGCAAACATCTTCAACGAATCAGTTGTAGTGGCTGCAAATGGTCCGCTGAGCAACACCACAGGCATGTTGGATGTCCCGTATGGAGAACCAGAGAGAGTAGAGGTAACTCTTACAATGGGCTGTTCGCCGGGCGTTTCAACGGTCCCCGTCTCTTCAAACGTTTCCTCTCTTGGCAGTGGGCGAAATTGTGGCATGACTTACCTCGTAACGTATTAAGTGCAACGATTGTAAAGGACGAGCATCAGGCGCGGCTTTTCTATGAATTTTATCTTTCTCTATGCAAAGACCGTCCAGGCTATGCCTGTCCATTTATCTATATCAGACAATGTCATCTTTTATCAGTATCGTTGAAGAGTCTACCTAAATAGACTACCGGGCGTCAATTATTTGGGGATTGTGAGAGAGGAAATAGGAGGAAACTCCCACAATCAGCACAATCTTAACCGTATGAGGGTGGTTCTCTAGGACTCGCTGGGGGGTTTTTCTAACTGCTCCATATGTGCAAACATCTCTTGCGTGAGTATTCTGTTGGCGACTGGCGTGGAGAGGACAAGCGAGGTGGTAACCTGACCGTGGAGCGAGAGGTGGTTAATGAGTGATTCCAGGTGCTGGACGGAGGCGACGCTCACTTTCATGATCAGTCCATCGGTTCCAGTGACATGATAGCACTCTAGTACTTCTGGAATAGATGGTGGGATCTCTAGAAGACGTGCGCAACTCTGGCCTGAAAATGAACTCATGCGAGTGATAACGGTAATGGGCAGTCCTATTCTAGCTGTGTTGATCTCGGCGCGATAACCAGTAATAATGCCCGCGTCCTCTAACCTGCGCATGCGTTCGGCGACGGCAGGCGAGGAGAGTCCGACTCGCTGTCCAAGCTCGCTATATGAGAGTCGGGCGTTCTGTTGCAGTTCTTGTAAAAGGTGCCATCCGGTCTCATCGAGTAATTTCTCAGATTCTAAAGCCATAGTGCGTTTTTCCCTTTCATTTTTGTGCCATTTTCTAAAAATGCTTTCATTTTTCTCTGTATTTTATCACAAAAAGACTTTATACTTTGAACAGAAAGAGCGAACTACTCACTCTAGTCCGAGAAACCGTTCGAGTGTGAAGACTGCTGGCTATTCTTCAATCAGGAAAATATGCTTGAGCAACCCGCTCCACTCCTTCGTATTGGTTTAGAACCACGAGGAGATTTCTATGCTGATTTTTGCAATTATTCTACTGATGCTGTTTATCTTCAATATTACTGCCTGGTATTGGGGCGCTGATAGCGCTGACAATATTGATAGCCACGAATGGGTACGACGCCAATTGCGCGGTTTTCGTCTATAGTTTTTACGGCGGCGCAGCCGCCAGATTTTTATATTATGAGTCATCCCTCGTAATTACTCAGGTGCCCTGCTGAAACAGCCCCACCCCACAGAGGAAAAAGGGATGTTGAGCAAACGGGCGGCGTACCCGCCCGTTT
>DAOTTL010000597.1:0-8143 GCA_034438135.1 Ktedonobacteraceae bacterium
AAGAGACATCATTGAGTAATACAGAATTATCCGGTGATCACGGAGATACAACTATAATTCAACCAGGCTATCTGGGAACCACGCCTCCTAAAGGACAACTCCCTCCGAGAGGGCAGCGCTCCTGGATCGATCGTCCTGAACAATTACTGCAAGCAATCATTCAGCTCCAGAGTGCTCCTGTTGTGGCGATCGACGCAGAATTTACTCAGATTCGTTCACACTCACAGGGCGATACAGGTGGTTCGGGACCTCGTCTGGCGCTGCTCCAGCTGGCAATTACGGGCCAGTGCTTTGTCGTTGATGCACTCCGATTACACGATTTAACCCCTTTGAATGCTGTTATCGCCGATCCTGATCACCTGGTACTTCTTCATGGAGCCGGGGCAGATCTACGCGTCATGGCTGAGCGCAACCTGACGGTGGCTCACTATTATGACCTGGAAGCAACCAGTCGATCAATCTTCGGTCAGCATGAATCCTCGCTGGCCTCGATGTTACAGCGAGCCTTTAATGCACGGCTGGATAAAAGTCTCCAGCGAACGGACTGGACGCGCCGTCCGCTTCCCCCCGCTATGGTGGCCTATGCTGCACGCGACGCTGAGATGACTCTGGAACTTTACTCCTGGCTGAAGCAGCATTTTGAGTGGGCACTTCACCTTCACGAGAGCACAAATCTACAGGGACCTATTCCCGAATGGATCGATCTTTTGTTGCGTGGTGCGCAACCTTTACCTGCCGATATGGTGGTTGCTGAGGCTATCGGTCAGGGCGTTATTCGCGATCAGGAACAGATCTACCGTGACTGTCGGGAGGCGCTAACTACTCTTACCCATCCTATGCGCCGCAGCCGTCTGCTTCGTCTGTTCACTGATCTCTCGCTAACAGGTTTAATCCCTGATATCCAGCTCCTCTTAGAGGCAAGAACTGCCGATGAACGGGCCGCTGCTGTGCGTGCTCTTAATCGGCTGAGTGGTAAAGATGCCCAGGAGTTGATCTCTCCTCTTCTGAACGATCCAGTATATGAGGTTCGTAAGGCTGCGCAAAATGCACTTCGCACCTCTACCGGCCACAAAGAGTCGCGCAACCAGTCCGCCACTCCTGAACGTCTCGCCGATGGAACCAGGAGCTGGACCGTTGGCGAGGCTACAAATCCCGATCATGCTACAGACACAAATGAGGAGGATGATTGGCGTGCCCGCCTGCGCTCATTTATAAGTGACTAAACTTCATTTCAGGGGAGATAGATGAGTTTGTCAACAACGAAGATGTTGACAAACTCATCTATGTCCCCTTTCTTTTTATGAGTCATGTCTGCTTTTGCAAAAGCAGGACAAAAAGCTTTCGGCCCTTAGAGCAGCAGCCCCACCCCCTTCTTCTTAGAAAAAGGGGGTGGAGGGCGGCTTTGCAAGCCGCTGAAACATTGAGGATGACTCATAAAACCCTGGTTTGAGATTTTGTTACGTTGACAAAGTGAACGGCTTCTGATAAAGTAGGCGGGAAGATAACCCAATCCCCACCATATAGCCTTGGGGAAGGAAAAACGGGGTTCCCGCATCCCCTATGAGGAGCTTTTTTTAGAGATGAAAGTAATTCTGTTGCAAGATGTAGAGGGCCTGGGAAAAGCTGGCGATTTGAAGGATGTAGCTGATGGCTACGCCCGCAACTATCTCCTGCGCCGTCGCCTGGCCTCTGGCGCAACACCGACCCTGATGGCAAATCATAAACAGCATATTGCTGCTCAGCAGCATAGGCAGGAGAAGCTGGCCGAAGGCAATCGTCAATTGGCCGAACGCCTCTCCGATATCACGCTGACCTTTAAGGCTCGCGTTGGCAGACAGGGCCGCCTTTACGGTTCGATTACAAGTCAGGATATCGCTGTTGGCCTGAAAGAAGCCGAGGGTGTGACAATCGATCGCCGTATGATCGCTCTGACTGGCCCAATCCGCTCGCTGGGCAATTATCCTATTACGGTGAAGATTGCACCGAAGCTTGAACCGAAGATCACGGTTCACGTAATTGACGAAGCTGAGCAAACTGCATCTGTTGCCAGTGTAGTAGCTGTAAGCGAAGATGAAGACAAAGCAGAGTAACTAGTTCGAGGTCAGGTCCTGCATCCCGGCTTATGATCTGCCCTCATGTATATGGGGATGCTTTATGCCACGTTGGTTTTATTACCTTCTTGCGATGGCCGTTGTTGCGCCTGCGATCAACCTTATCTGGGGTTCGCAGCAGTCAATGGCCGTTTTTGTTTGCTCGTTACTTGCTCTGATTCCACTGGCGGCTCTGATTGGCTACACGACTGAGAAGCTTGAGTATTATGTTGGATCGATCGCTGGTGGATTGCTCAATGCGACATTTGGGAATGCTCCTGAGTTGATTATTGGCATTTTCGCATTGCACGATGGGTTGCTCAATGTGGTTCGGGCCTCGATCACTGGCTCAATTATCAGTAATTCGCTACTGGTTCTGGGGAGTGCTCTGGCCTGTGGAGGATGGCGTTGGGGACGACAGTATTTCGATGCACGCGATGCTGGACAGTACTCCGCGATGATGATTCTGACTGCTGCTGGACTTCTGATTCCATCAACGACTTCGCTAATGGTACATGATGCGAGCCGCTTGCAGTCATTGAGTTCAGCGGTCGCGGTTGTTTTGCTGGTGGTGTATGTGCTCTATTTGCTGGCCCATGTTTTTCATGTCCGCTTTGAGCGGCGTAATCCTAAACATGGAGGCAAGGCTTCTCAATTCGTGCCCTTAACCAGGGAGGATGATAGCGAGGAGCAGAACGAAAAGATCCCCCATGCCCAGGCCCCTGAAAAGCCTCCTCAAAAGCTCTGGGTCATACTGGCACTTTTGTTAGCTGCGACTATTGGGACGGCCTGGAATAGCGAATTGTTGGTTGGGGCGATTGAGCCTGTAACGAAATCTCTGGGCTGGTCGCCTGTTTTTGTCGGATTGGTGATCATTCCCATTGTAGGCAACGCCGCTGAACACTCCAGCTCAATCTACCTTGCGATACGCGATCGGATTAATTTGAGTATGGGAATTGCCGCTGGCTCTTCTATTCAGGTGGCAAGTTTTGTGGCCCCTCTTCTGGTGCTTATCAGCTTATTTTTTCCACAGCCAATGAATCTGGTCTTTCAACCATTGGAACTGGTAATTCTTGCGATAGCTGCGCTCCTCTTCGCTGTAATTAGCCTGCAAGGCGAAACCTCCTGGCTGGCTGGTGTGCAACTGGTAGCTGTCTATCTGATCGCCTGTATTGTCTTCTTTTTTATCCCTGGTCCTGGATGAGACGCCGCAACGTCTGAGGGATTTTAACTAATAGATCGCTTGCCAGCAGACCCGCCTGGCCAATCTCTTCGCTCACAAGTTCGCCCGCTGTGGCATGTACGTAGACGGCTGCACTGGCGGCCTCAAAGGGATGCAGTCCCTGCGCTAATAAACCCGTTAGTATTCCGGCCAGTACATCACCGGTACCCGCCGTTGCCAGCGCCGCGTTTGCCTTCCAGTTAATGCGCGTGCGTACTTCTGCGCGATTGCTGCCATAGGTAACCAGGGTACAGGCCCCCTTAAGGAGCAGAACAACTCGCCATTCCTGAGCCATCTGACGAGCCAGTTCCAGTCGATCAATATCGCCTCCTGAGACTTTCAATCCCTTACACAGTCTTCCCATCTCACCTGGATGTGGCGTAATCACTGTATCAGGAGGGAGCAGAGTCCACCAATGTTCCAGTGCCGAAAGGTTGTTTAACCCATCGGCGTCAATTACGAGCCGTGGACGGCGCTCGTCAGGCATTGCACGTAGACGTTCAAGGATCTGTAAAATGACCTCACGAGTGTATGGAGACTGTCCTAAGCCTGGTCCGATAAGTAGCGCACGATAGCCAGCCAGGCCCTCGACCAGGGTATTGGCGCGTTTCAAACTCTCCTCTTCTTCGGAGGGGAGCAAGAGAAAGGTTGCTTCGTGGAGGGCACTGGCGTAAATAGGAAGCATCTGTTGACTCACAGCCATGGTGAGCAAGCCCGCACCCACTCTGAGCGAGGCACTCCCTGCGAGAAAGGCCGAACCAGGATAAGACAATGAACCACATAAGAGCATCACTTTGCCAAAAGTGCCCTTGTTGCTCTCCAATGGTCGTCCCGGCAACCATTTCGCTACATTAGCCCCTGTAAGCATTTCAGTATTCAGACCAGTCTCCATGGATGGTGGTAAGCCAATACTACCGATGTAGAGTTGACCGAGGTAGGCACGACCAGGGAAGAAGAAGAAGCCCTGCTTGGGGTAGGCCAGCGTAATGGTTACATCCACGCGTAAGGTCTCAGGATCAACCTCGCCAGTCTCAGCATTCATGCCTGTAGGAAGATCTACTGCGACAAGACTCAGTTCCGAACGCTTTGTGCGTTCCTCCTGTACGCGGTGCAGGAGTGTACGCATGCTGTCGGGTAGGGGACGTGAACGCCCTATACCCAGCAGGGCATCCAGAATAAAATGCGCACTCTTTATGGCGCTCTCCAGAGCCTCCGCAACCTGGGCCTCTCCTATCTCCTCACCACGGATGATCAGTCTTTGCTCTTTCCAGGAGTAAAGGTTGACATACGCTCCCCATTGTTCCAGGTAGCGAGCCATGACAAGACCATCACCACCGTTGTTCCCAGGTCCAATCAGGAGAAGAAACTCCTGACCACTGATGGTCCGCTCACCACCAATATGTTGTGCCAGGAGTTCGGCTGCACTTCTCCCAGCGTTCTCCATCAGGATAGGTGAGCTAAGACCATGTTCTCGCTCAGCTCTGACCTCCAGGTTGCGCATCTCCTCAATGGTGACAATATGCATTGCTCAATCCTCCTGTATTCTCTCGCATATACTAACATGTGCCTGTTTCGTCTCTCTCTCTATTGTAATCTACACGGAAGAATGCAGCCAAAGGTAATAGGCTTCGCTAAAGTTGTCTCCCCTCTCCCTTTTCTCGGGGGAGGGGCGGCTTTGCAAGCCGCAGAAAAGTTTGGGATGAGGGATGACTTATATAAAAGCTGGCGGCGCAGCCGCCAGAACAACTCTTTTACTTCCAGGCGCTTTTTGCTATACTACAGTGCATGAAACTTGCTTTAAAAATCACACCGCAACGAAGCACACAGTATGCCAATATGGTTGAAGTGCTGGCAGGACCCGAACTACTGGCCAGTCCCCTTGGCGAGGCTATCGTAAAGCTGGAACCGGTACGTCTGAGTGGACGAGACTATCTACTGGTCGAAGTGAACAAAGAACAGAACGAGCAGGCGTTTTTGCAGAATCTGGCTACCATTCTGCCGCGCCTGGGTGCCAGTAGCGAGGGCTATGAGTACTTTGATCGTCTGTCAGATGTTGAGGGGCCTCTGCTGCGTCCAGTTGAACCACAATTTACCCCTTTTATCCCTATGGAGATGGCAGAGATACGTCGCTACAAAGGCAAAACCAACGAAATCTTTAGCCGTGTGCTATTGAATATGGCCATTTTTGCCGGAAGCTATCGAGAGCAATTCACCTCTCGTTTGCGCATTCTTGATCCTCTGGCAGGTGGGGGTACGACCCTGTTTCAGGCCCTGGCGGTCGGCTATGATGCCTTTGGGATCGAACATAGCCGTCAGGATGTTGAAACAACCGAGGTCTTTATCCGACAGTACTTGCACAGTGAACATATTCCTCATAAAGAGATAGATGAGCGCAGACGCCGGGCTGGACGCCGCTATCAGTTCGAGGTGGGAGCACGGCACGATACACGCTACCTGGTCCTGGTACATGGCGAAACGGAGGAGGCTATTCAGCATTTGCAGGAAGTTCCAGGTGGTTCGCGTATGCATGTCATTGTGGCGGACCTTCCTTATGGCATTCAACATTTTGGTGAGATTGCCTCCCTGCTATCCAAGTCGGTGGCAGCCTGGGAACAATTGTTATTCCCCGGTGGAACTCTGGCTATGGCCTGGAATGCCACTCATATCGAGCGTTCAGAACTTGTGAACCTTATCCAGACTCACACTACCCTGCATATACGTGACGATGAACCCTATACACAGTTACAGCATACAGTTGATCGAGTCATTAAGAAGCGTGATGTGTTAATATGTGTCAAAGTATAGCCATTGCAAATTGATACGCTCACAAATTCTATCGCAGTGGGAACGTGTTTTAGGATATAATAGAAAGAGTTAGCAGTATCACAGAGAGATCGGCCAGAAAGCATCTATGCAAGATCAGAATTTGAACGTATCGACCAGTAGTTCACCTGGCACAGGAGAATCGATCCTACAGGGCGAGGATATGCCTGCATCTACTATGCCAGGTTTCCTGACACCTTCATCCGTTGCTGATGCCGCTGAACGCGCACGTTTGCGTCAGGGTGTCATGCATGCACGTATTCGTCATTTTTACTGTACTATTGAAGAGCTTTTCGACCACTCATTGCGTGGACAACCCTTTATTGTAGGGACTGGCACTGGCCGACCGAACGAACCTGGCCGGGTAATCGATGTCTCGCCAACAGCTCAGCGTTTTGGAGTCGGACCTGGTATGCCTCTGCGACGCGCGTATCGTCTGGCTCCGCGGGCGCGTTTCCTGCCAGCCTCTCATGAGCGCTACCAGCCCATTCTGCAACAGGTTAAAGAGTGTTATCGCTCGTATTCGCGTATTATTGAAACACTCCAGCCCGCTGATGCTTATATCGATTTGCGAGGATGTGAGATCCCTTTTGAGTCGCCGGTGAAATTGGCCGAGCGTCTTGGCGCCGAACTAACCAATCTGGGCCTGACACCACTGATCGGGATCGCTGATGGCAAGGCTATCGCTGAACTGGCGGCTCTTATGAGTCGTAAAGATAATCGTCAGGGGATACTGTATATTCCACCTGGACGCGAGTCCTCTTTTATTCAAACATTGCCACTTTCAATGCTTCTCCAGGTGCGAGCGGCAGGCACCGGCTCACCACCTGCACTGCCCGATTTTGATGAGCGCGACCCCCACGGTTCTCGCATCCCCGAAGTCGAAACGCACAATGAGCCAAAAGACACCGCCGCAGTGTCTGAAGCGGTCTCGCATCTCAAGGACTTCGGCATCACGACGTTCGCTCAGGTTGCGCAACTCAGCGAGAATGGTCTTAACCGTCGTCTGGGTCAACTGGGAGCCTGGATCTATCGCCTGGCCTGTGGTGACGATGCCAGCCTGGTTGTCCCAGACGCTCCACCGCTTAGCCAGAATGCACGAGTTCGTTTTCAGCATGCTGTTGACGCTGACGAGGCCTGTGAGTCACTGCGCAAACTCGCCAACTATCTTGGCGAACGACTGCGTGAGCAGCGCCTTAAGGGCCGTGTTGTGGCTTTGATGCTCTGGCCTAACCGTCCTGTGCACCGTGAAGCACGTCACCTGATGATCGACGAAGAGGGTGAGGAGATTGAGAGCGCTAACGCTTCTTCCGAGGAGACTATTGGTAGCCAGATGACTCTAGCACGTCATACAGATGAGGCCGACGTGCTTACCCATCATCTCTTGATGATTTTTGCAAATTATCATCGACCCGGCTATCGCTACCTCCAGGTGCAGGTGCGCATTGGCGATATTATGAGTATCGCTCCAACTAGCTATACCCCCCCCTTGCGACCTTATAGCAAACTCACTCGCAAACTCTAAGCCGCTAGCAAAGAGTATGCCAGACACTTCTTCTTACGAAGAAGCGAGTGTGTTTTGCGGGCCAGAAGCCCCGCAAAACACGCGATGAGTCATCCCTGATGCTCTTGCGGCTTGCAAAGCAGCCCTTCTCCCAGAAGAGAGAAGAAAAGGATGAGTTTGTCCGTAGCTTCGTTGTGGGCAAACTCATCCTTTTCTTCTGAAGAGATGGCGGCGCATCCGCCAGAAAGAGCGTTTGTTCATTTTTGCAAAATGTAACCAGTATCCCTTCTTTTTCGATATAATAGTAAGGGGAAGATTTCAAGTTTGCACGCCTGAATTAAGAACATATCATATGCATAGTCATATCAAACTACGACGTTTTTGAAAATTTGCATCATTACTATATGTAGAATGATCAGCGATAGCTCATCTTTATCCTCAGAAGAAAACGCAAACTGAATTTTTTGTCTGGGTAAGAACGTTATAAATGTGGGGGAAATCTAA
>DAOTTL010000598.1:0-9681 GCA_034438135.1 Ktedonobacteraceae bacterium
TTGCCAAAACCTGAAAATTCTATCCAGGGTTTCGCAAAAGTCACTGCGCAGCAGTGGCCAGACCCCTCTCCAAGGGAAGAAGATGGATGGAGGCAGCCCGACCGCGCTGCCTCCGTCCATCGAAAAAGGGTGGGTGGGTGGGGAGAAAAGCGACTTTTGAGAAACCCTGAAAATCCATCTGGTGACTGTAGACGCTATAGGACCATTGATGGTATACTTAGCCTTGATATGGAGTTTTCTGGGGAAATTTCCCGCTTTTTGAGGTAGTATGTTAAATCAATTTGATGATCGTCTCATTGGCGGGCGCTATGAGGTCCGTGAACACATTGCTACCGGCGGTATGGCCAGTGTTTTTAAAACCTGGGACCATCGCGTCGAGCGTTTTGTGGCAATCAAAATTTTGCGTTCTCTGGACAAAAATGATCTAAAAGCTGTTGAGCGTTTCCGGCGTGAGGCGAGGGCGGCTGCCTCGCTTGTTCATTCCAATGCTGTCACGATTTTCGATTTCTTTGAGGAATCAGGCCAATATTATCTGGTGATGGAGTACATCCATGGTCCAACGCTCAAACAGTTGATCGGCCAGCGTCGGCAGTTGCATCCCTACGAGACACTTGAGATTACCTCTCAGGTTTGCTCTGTTTTGCACGTGGCTCACAATCGTGGCTTTATTCATCGCGATATTAAGCCTCAGAATATCATGCTGGCTTCTAGCGGAGCCTCGATCAACAATCCAGTAGGCGCAGGCAATCTGCTGGTTAAATTGACGGACTTTGGGATTGTGCGCGTTGCCGAGGAGGCTGGCCTGACGAATAGTGGTATTGTGTTGGGCACTGCTGACTATCTTTCGCCAGAGCAGGCGCGGGGTGAAAAACTCTCCGCCTCTTCAGATCTCTATTCTCTGGGTGTGGTGATGTTTGAAATGTTGACTGGCCGTCCGCCGTTTGTGGGTCCTACGGCTGTTTCGATCGCCATGCAGCATGCTTCAGCTAATCCTCCTACTATCCAGCAGGTTAATCCAAATGTCTCGGTTCCGGCGGCAGTGGAGCAGATAGTGATGAAGTCTCTGGAGAAAGAGCCAGAAGATCGTTTTCTTTCTGCCAACGAGATGCGCCAGGCCTTACGTTATTGTGTCAGGGAATTGTACAGATCAGCTCCACCTGCTCCAACTGCTACCCCTGTTTCTCCCGCTCCGCCACCACTTACTCCGCGCAGTTATTCGCAAAGTGCAGGTGGTCAGGGATTCTATGCCCCAGGACATGGGCAACATTCGTTATAATTGGTGATATCACAAGAATTGCTTCTGTACTCTTTGGATTTGTGGCCCCTGCGGTCACAGGGGAATGTATCTATGCAACAGACAAAAATTCAGACATCTGAGGCACCCGCAGCTATTGGCTCCTATAGTCAGGCTGTGCGCTGTGGCCAATTTATCTATGCTTCTGGCCAGGTTGGTCTTGATCCTGTGAGTGGCGAATTAGTTAGTTCTGATATTTCTGCCCAGACCGAGCGCGTTTTTCAAAATATCCAGGCTGTTCTGGCTAGTGGTGGCGCTTCTCTGGCTAATGTCGTAAAGACGACCGTTTTTTTGACAAGTATGAATGATTTTCAAGCGATGAATGCTGTCTATGCACGCTATTTTGAAGCTTCTCATAGTCCGCTCCCCGCTCGCTCTACTATTGCGGTTGCTGAACTGCCGCGCAAGGCGCTAGTCGAAATAGAATGTATCGCCGTCCTTGACGAGTAGCTGCTGGAGTAAAATTTGTGAATGTAGCAACTATCTGGAGTACTACACTTGAGCGACTGGATACAAATCCTATAGATGCTGTATCCAGGGCATGGTTGCAGTCTGCTCGTTTGACTCTGGCACCGGTTCCTGAGGGTAGTGAGTTCGCAACTCGTGCTGTGGACGGAGCGGAACTCCTTTTTTTATTGCTCAGCCTGCCAACAGGTCTGGCCAGGGATGTTGTGAATACTCGTTGGAGGCGCATGATCGAGGATATACTTGGTGAAGTTACTGGCCAACCGGTCTCTTTGACACTGGTCCATGAAGATAAGGGCAAGGGGTCGAGTTCGATAAATGAGAAAACGAGTGCAGGGATTTCCTATGCCGCTCTTTCCTCTTCGCAGGTGGCTGGCGATGACTATGCCTATTACGAAGTTCCAACCCCTGCTGATGTACGGCCTATCCCGAATGACCCCTCTGTTGATCCACACTATGCTTCGTTACCTCGGGGTGTGAATAAGAGTTCTTCAATGGCCGATGCTTTGACGGAAGATTGGGATCATGAGCAGCGGGCAAATATTTTGCTGCATAACAGGTTGAACCCCCGCTATACGTTCAGTGATTTTATTGTGGGTAACAGTAACCGTCTGGCACATGCCGCTTCTCTAGCGGTGGCTGAGGCCCCTGGTGAGTCTTATAATCCTCTATTCCTGTATGGCGGGGTTGGTCTGGGTAAAACCCATCTACTGCATGCTATCGGCCATCAAGGTGTGCAGACGGGCCTGGCTGTGCTCTATGTCTCTTCTGAACAGTTTACAAACGAGATCGTCAATGCCATTCGCTATCGTACGCAGGAGGAATTTCGTGCCAAATATCGTTCGGTGGATATCCTGCTGGTGGACGATATTCAGTTTATTGCTGGCAAAGAATCGACCGAAGAGGAGTTCTTTCATACGTTCAATAGTCTTTATGAGATGAGTAAGCAGATCGTAATCTGTAGTGATCGTCCGCCTAAGGCCATTGTTAGCCTGGAAGAACGTTTGCGTTCACGCTTTGAGTGGGGATTAATTGCCGATATTCAGCCACCGGACCTGGAGACCCGTATGGCCATTTTGCGCGTCAAAGCGGATCTACTGCGTTACCATGTGCCCGATGATGTGATTGCTTATATGGCTGGTCGTGTCCAGACAAATATTCGCGAGCTGGAAGGCTATCTGAACCGTCTGATGGCTTATCAGCAACTGCATCATACGGAGCTGACTATGGAGATTGCTCGTGCGGCTATGTCATCACTGGGCGATGATATGCGCGAGTCCCGTCTCAGCGGTCGCCAGATTGCTGAGGTGGTGGCAGAGTTTTATCATATCTCATTGGATTCAATGTGTGGCAAGCAGCGCGATAAGCATATTGTGATGCCTCGCCAGATTGCCATGTATCTGATTCGCCAGGAGACTCAGGGGTCGCTTCTGGAGATTGGTCAGCTTTTTGGAGGCCGCGATCATAGTACTGTGCTCCACGCCTGTGAGAAGATCGACCATGCTGTCAACCTGAATCCGACGCTGCGTCGCGAAATTGTTGCTATTCGCGAGCAATTGTTGCGTGATTGAGCAGCAATACTTTTATATACTTAGCCTGGAGTTCCCTTTACAAGGATATACTATGTTACCTTATACAACGTATCTGATCGATCTGGATGGTGTTGTGTATCGTGGAAATGAAGTTCTGCCCGGTGCACGCGAGTTTGTAGAGTGGTTGGAGACTCATCGGAAAAAGTATCTCTTTCTAACAAATAATTCATTCGCCACCGGGGCGCAAGTCCTGGAAAAACTCTCTTCCATGGGTATTCCTGCTACCAATGATCACCTGCTTACCGCGGGACAGGCAGCGGTGGAACATATCGCTAAACGCGTGCCAGGAGCACGCGTTTATGTCGTTGGCGAGGAATCGTTAATGGGACTTGTGCGGTCTTACGGCCTGACCGTAGTTCCTTCTGACAGTTCAAAGGCTAATGTAGTTCTGGTCGGGCTGGATCGTTTTTTTTCCTATGCGAAGCTGACCTGTGCAACTCATGCAGTTCAGTCAGGAGCACTTTTTGTAACCATTAATCGCGACGCTCTTCTACCTGTTGCTGATGGTTTTATTCCTGGTTGCGGTTCTCTCGCTGCTGCGATTGAGACCGCTTCTGGCGTGCATCCTGAGGTTGTTGGAAAACCTGAACCACTTCTCCTCAATGTGGCTATGGGATTGCTCAAAAGCCAGCCAGATGAGACTGTAATGATTGGCGATAGCCTGGATGTCGATATCCTGGGTGGACAGCATGCTGGTACCCATACCCTGCTGGTACTCTCTGGCCGTTCCTCTCGTGAAGATATCGAGCGGCTCGCTATTAGGCCAGAACACGTCTATGGAGATCTGGCCGATGTTTTAAAAGATCTGGGTTAGAGGGGTTTATGAGCTTTCAGTGCTATGTAATTCTCCGAAAGCCTTTGGCTTTCGGAGAATTACATAGCACTGAAGAGCTTTCGTTAGAGGGGAAAAAAAGTGCCTTGCTGTGATATACTAACCTTGATTTCCAGTGCATTGTTGCCTTATTCCCTCTTTGAGAAAGGATATATATATGAGCGATCCGATCCAGTTACCATCTAATTATTTTTATCACCGCCTATCGAATGGCATAGAGCTACTTGGTCAGTATATGCCAAGTCTCAGTTCTATTACATTTGGTCTACAGTTCGATGCAGCAGTGATCAATGAGCCTGAGGACAAAACGGGTCTGGCTCACCTCTTTGAGTATATGCTTTTCCAGGGCACAAAAGAGAAAGATGCTCGTGCACTCAACGAGGCCTTTGAGTCTTTGGGTGCGCGAAAAGGTGCCAGTACTGGTCTTGAGAACGCTCAGGTCTGGGCTCAGATTGTCAATACAAAGTTTGATGATACGCTTGCGCTAATTAGCGAGCTTCTGCTAACTTCAACCTTCCCGAAAGATGAGATAGAGCAGATGCGCAATATCGTTCTTCAAGAGATTCGCCGGCGCGATGATGAGCCGATGAGCCGTATCTTTGAACTGGTGCGAGCCAATTTTTATCAGGGAACTGCTCTGGCTCGTCCTCTATTGGGTTCTTCGGAGAGTGTTAGAAGTCTCCAGCGCTACGACTTGCGCCAGTTTTGGAAAGAGCGCTATCAGCCGAACGCAATGTTGTTTGCGATTGCGGGTCAATTTGATTGGTCCCATGTCGTCGAGCGCGTTGAAGAGCTGTTTGGCTCATGGGAGGGAAATGCGGTTCCTTCGCCTGAGCAGCTTCCTCAGCCTGTGTCGCGTATTGCCCTGGAACATGAGGAAAGGATGCAGGAGCATATTGCTCTGATGGTTCCATTTCCTAATTATACTGATCCTGACTACTATTCTGCCCTCGTCATCTCCGAAGTGTTAGGTGGCAATATGGCCTCCCGTCTCTTCGTGGAAGTGCGCGAGAAGCGTGGTCTGGTCTACAGCGTTTCCGCTGGCCAGACAAGCAATAAACATATAGGAGCTTTGCGCATTTACGCTGGTACTAAACCCGAACAGGCTCGTGAATGTTTGCAGGTTATCGTGAACGAACTGCACAAACTGGAGCAGGATGGTATTACTGTTGATGAGCTTGATCGGGCAAAGATCCAGCTTAAGAGCGAGAATATTATGCGTAGCGAAGGTTCAATGGCACGCATGGGGTCTATAACGCGTTCCTGGTGGTATGAACGAAAAGTTCATACTATTCAAGAGTCCAAAGAGGCCATAGACTCTGTTACTCAAGAGAGTATCATGGCCGTTCTCCGACGCTATTCCCTGCTCAATCCACTGACCGTGGCCGCTATCGGTCCTCTGAGTCAGGATGAATTGATTGGCGACGCGCTTTCTTAATTAGTAGATCTGAAAAGGAGTTTTTTTTCATGGCAGTTATACAGGAGTTTCTTCAGGCAAATGAGGCCTATGCGAAGACATTTCATAAGGGGGATCTGCCTTTGCCTCCAGCTCGGAAGGTGGCGGTTCTGGTGTGTATGGATGCCCGTCTCGACCCCGCACGACTTCTGGGTTTAGAGGAAGGCGATGCGCATGTCATCCGCAATGCTGGTGGACGAGCTGCCGATGCACTTCGCTCGCTGGTTATTTCTGAGCAGCTCCTTGGTACTGAGACAATCGTGATTATCCATCATACAGATTGTGGTATGCTCACATTTACAAATGAGCAAATTCATCAGAAGATTCGGCAGGATATGCATGCAGATGCAGATCATATAGCTTTTCTACCCTTCAGTGATCTTGAAGAGTCAGTACGTGATGACATGGCTTTGCTGCGCCAATCACCACTGATTCCGCAAAGTATTGAAATTGCAGGCTTTATTTACGATGTAAAAACTGGAAAATTGCTTCCTGTAGAAGCTTAATGGCTGTGCCACTCCCCCAAAGATAGGAGAAATGGCTGAGTTTGCTTACAAACTCAGCCATTTCTCCTTAGGAGATAGCTGCTCAGGCGACAGAATGAGTAATGATTAGAAGATAGGAAGATAGCGATCGATTTCCCAGGAATGAACCTGCTTGCGATACTCGTCCCATTCTATGCTTTTGGCCTCTACAAAGCCTTCATAGATGGAGTCACCGAGCGTTTCGCGTATCAGTGGATCTTCGCGTAGATCCTCCAGGGCCTCACCAAGTGTAGCAGGAAGCAAGGCTGAGAGATGGCGTTGGCGCTCATTCTCCCCACGTGGGAAGAGGCTCTCATCCATAGCCGGAGGGAGAGGAAGTTTGCGTTGAATACCATCGAGACCGGCGCGGAGCATCACGGCGAAGGCAAGATAGGGATTGCAACTGGGATCGCAACTGCGCAGTTCGATACGTGCCGAGGTCTGGCGGTTAGTGTCTGTGCGAGGTACTCGAATTAAAGCCTCTCGATTGACACGTCCCCAGTTAATGTAAACGGGAGCTTCATAGCCAGGTACCAGACGTTTATAAGAATTGACGAGGGGTGAGAGAACCGCACACATGGCGCGTGCATGGGCGAGTTGACCAGCGATAAAGTGGCGAGCAATATCGGAAAGGCCGTACTCTCCATCTCCTTTTTCATCGACAAATGCGTTGCGTCCTGTTGCGTGGCTGATAAGCTGCTGGTGGGTGTGCATTCCCGAACCGTTGACTGCAAAAAACGGTTTGGGCATAAACGTGGCGTACAGATTATGGTTTGCAGCGGTCATCTTAAGGACGTATTTGGCGGTCATTATTCCGTCGGCAGTTTGCAAGGCGTTGCCGTTCTCGAAATCGATCTCGTGTTGCCCGGCGGCGATTTCATGATGGCTGGACTCAACCTTGATGCCCATGTGCAGCAGTGTTTGTACCATCTGACGGCGTACTGCGGCAGCCAGGTCGGTGGAGAGATCAAAGTAGCCTCCCCTATCGAATGGCAATGGCATTGGAGTTTTTCCTTCAAGATGAAGTAAGTAAAACTCTAGCTCGGGCGCGAGCATAAAATCAAAGCCCATCTCTGCCGAGATCTCCAGGGCGCGGAGCAGCGTAGCCCTTGGGTCACCATCAAAACGTTCGCCAGCAGGTGTGAGCACATTGCAGATCACACGTGCACCTTTATCAGCCGCAGATCCTGGATCGGTCTCTATGGAACTATTGATCGCCGATAGGCTTAACTGAAGAGGTAGGATGGAGAATGTACTTAGATCAGGAAAGAGATACATATCGCTTTCTGCCACGCGTGCGATGCTTTCTAAGGCTGATCCGTCAAACCACCGACCGCTTGTAAGGCTGGCGGCAAACTGTTTGGCAGGAATAGTGATGCATTTGGCGATGCCAACAACATCTGTAAATTCCAGATTAATGAAGCGTATACTTTCTTTCTCAATTGTTTCGAGGATGCGCTTTTTGGAAGTCGGACTCTGTTGTTCTGCCATTTCTATACCTCGTAAGGGATTGCCTGGTCTGAAGAATCTCTCCTTTGGCTATTCTTTCACAGGTTAAAGAATAGTATAGCAGATAAAGAGATCTGTTCTTTTAAACTCTGTTTGCAGGCCATGCTCTCTCAGATAAAGGACTGCTTTGAGGGCCCTTTCCGCTGGCCTGGGTTTTTCTCCTGCGTTTTGCAGCAACGGAAGGGCTAAAGGAAAGAGAGACCTCTTACATTTGAACCTGAAGTATTCCGAATGAACTGTTGCTTTGCTCACGAGCAGATCATACTGATCTTTCTGTCAAACGAAGTTTGACGCATCCACTCTCCAACCTGTAAAGGGGGAGAGAATCGGGTGGGGCACAGCCCTGGACCCCAGGCAAAGGGCTGCCACCCTCTGCACTCCCGCTTTTCGTACACGTTAAGTGACGTTTGACAGACCAATACAAGTAAAGAATGACCTCGTGAGAAAAGAGTTACACTATCCAAGCTTGGAGAGCGAAGGTACATTATAGAATGCGCTAAACCCGGCGTAGCGTGCTGCATTTGCCCCCAGTTCATCTTCAATGACAAGCAGACGGTTATATTTAGCAACGCGCTCACTGCGGGCCGGTGCACCGGTCTTGATTTGTCCAGCATTGGTTGCGACTACCAGATCAGCAATAGTTGTATCCTCAGTTTCGCCAGATCGATGAGAGACCACCGCCGTAAAAGATGCACGTTTGGCCATCTCGATGGCTTCGAGAGTCTCTGTGAGCGTACCAATCTGGTTCAGCTTAATGAGAATAGAATTAGCTGCATGCTCAGAGATGCCACGCTTGAGCCGTGCTGTGTTTGTGACAAAAAGATCATCTCCGACCAGCTGAACGCGATGACCCAGACGACGGTGCATTTCTGCCCAACCTTCCCAGTCATCCTCAGCCAATCCATCCTCGATCGTCGCAATTGGGTATTCATTGAGCCACTGCTCATAGAGATCAATCATTTCCTTGGAGGTAAGCGTCCGACCCTCGCGAGCCAGAACGTATTTTCCATTTTCATAGAATTCGGTTGAAGCAGGGTCCATACCCAGAAAAATATCCTGACCTGGTTTGTAGCCAGCAGCTTCGATAGCGGAAACGATGACCTCAAGAGCCTCACGATTCGAGCCAAGCGAAGGGGCAAAACCGCCCTCGTCACCTACGTTTGTATTGAGTTTTCGTCCGCGCAATACCTTCTTAAGGCCCTGATAAATTTCTGATCCCATTCGCAAAGCTTCGCGGAACGTAGGAGCGCCGACTGGCAGGATCATATACTCCTGCATATCAGTCGAATTGTCAGCATGTTTGCCCCCATTCAAAATATTCATCATTGGAACGGGCAAAGTACGAGCTGAAACGCCTCCAAGATAGCGATAGAGAGGCAATTGTTGAGCGTTGGCCGCCGCGCGTGCTGCGGCGAGAGAAACACCCAGCAGAGCATTTGCACCCAATGAACTCTTATTGAGCGTGCCATCCAGTTCAATCATTAATTCATCGAGGGTTACCTGGTCGGCTGCATCAAGACCAATGATGGCATCGCGAATGGTCTCATTAACGTTCTGGACGGCTGTGAGGACACCTTTGCCATTATAGCGGTCATTATCCCCATCTCGCAATTCTACCGCCTCATGAGCGCCTGTGGACGCACCAGAAGGCACTGCCGCAACGCCACTCTCTCCGCTTATCAAGACTACCTCAACTTCGACCGTGGGCGAACCTCGTGAATCTAGTATTTCGCGTGCTATGACGTCTTCTATTGTTGTAATCCCAGTTATGCTGTTTGGCATGAAAAACCTCCACTTTTACGCTTGTTTTACTCTAGCAACTTTGTTGGGGGACCATTTTCTCTGTGTATGTACCTAAACGTCAGTCCCATAACGGACAAAATGTACCACAGTCTTCAAATTCTCACAAGGAAAAAGAAAAGAGTTGCTGGTTCAGCGGCTTGCAAAGCCACTCCTCTCCTCGAAGAAAGAAGAAGCGAACGTGTTTGGCGGAGCGCATGCGCTCCGCC
>DAOTTL010000599.1:0-2898 GCA_034438135.1 Ktedonobacteraceae bacterium
GGTCGCGCTGCCTCCGAGCCTCCAAAAAGGGTGGGTGGGGAAAGAAACGACTTTTGCGGAGCCCTGCTCTTCTTTATCAGATCTCTTGCCAGAGATCTCACTTCAGGCATATGATACATATTGTAAGTACATTTACTTTACTTAGAAAAGGAAAATGCTCAATGTGTTACGACGATAATGCTCGTCCACCAGTCCCACCAGGGGAGGCAGGCCAGGCACACGGCGACAACATCGTACTGACTTCCGCCGATGGTAGCTCTTTCGCGGCCTACAAGGCCATGCCAGCTCAAATCAGCAGCAATGGCGCACAGATCTTGATCTATCCCGATATCCGAGGACTTCACCAATTTTATAAGGAACTCGCACTTCGGTTCGCCGAAATCGGCATTACAGCTATCGCTATGGACTATTTTGGACGTACAGCGAGTCTGGCCCCTCGTGATGAAGATTTTGATTTCTGGCCGCATGTACAAAAGATCGATGCCTCCAATGTTTTCGCGGACGCCAGGGCATCTATAGCAGAGTTTGATGCCACAAAACCAACATTTGTGGTAGGTTTCTGTCTGGGCGGAAGCCTCTCAATTCTCACATCAACACAAGAAATAGGCTTGACCGGTGCCATTGGCTTCTATGCGGGCCTGAGCCGACAAATGTCCGGCAGTGCTGGCACCGTCCTGGATGAGTCGGTGAAAGCGCGTATCCCTTTTCTAGGTCTATTCGGCGGTGACGACCAGAACATCACGGCGGACCAGATAAATAAACTGGATGAAAACCTGGACGCCGCAGGCGTTGAACATCAGACCATAACCTATCAGGGCGCACCACACAGCTTCTTTGATCGTCGCTCAGCCGAGTATGCCGACGCATCAAACGATGCCTGGACCAGAATACTGGACTTCATCCAGCAACAAAGCGCCTGAAGAATCTGAATAAAAAGAGCAAATGTTTTCTCGGGTGGCGCAGCCGTCCTATTTTCAGAAGAAAAGGCTGAGATTGCCAGCAGCTTCGCTGCTGGCAATCTCAGCCTTTTCTTCTATCTTTTGGGGGTGGAGCGGCTTTGCAAGCCGCAGAAAAGTGGAGGGATGATTTATATCAGTGAAACGCTCCTAATACATCACAATACCACTAGAAACGTTCAGGTCTTCACCTGTTGTTGAACCAGAAAGGTCAGAAGCCAGAAAGACGGCCGCATTGGCAACATCAGTTGGTAGAGAGGTGCGACCCAACGGGGAATCGCGCACAAAGAGCCTGCGTGCTTCCTCAACACTGATATCCTGAGTTCTGGCCATATCGCTGAGAATACGCCCAAGCCTCTCGCCTTCGATGGGTCCAGGCGAGATAAGATTGACACGGATATTATACGGTCCAACCTCCCAGGCTAGCGTTCTTATCAGACCAACCAGACCCAGCTTCGCCGCCGCATAAGGAGTACGTCCCCACAATGAACGCTTCCCTGTAATCGAGCCGAGCATAAGAATGTTTCCACTACGTCGTTCGATCATCGAGGGCAGGAAGGCGCGGCAACAGAGGTAGGGACCTGTCAGATCGGTGGCCAACGTATCCTGCCACTCTTGAGGAGTAACTTCCCAGAGCGGGGCTGTAGGGCCGGCAACACCGCTGTTGTTGACCAGAATGTCAACTCGCCCAAAATGGCTTAATGTTTGCTCAGCCATGTTCTGAACACTCGCTCCCTCGCGCAAATCAAGAGGAAGCACCAGCACATCGCGCCTGTATTCCGCGACGAGCGCCTGAGTCTCCTCTAATGCAGCCACATCTCGCGATGCCAGAACAAGATGTGCCCCTTCACGCGCATAGCTCTGAGCAATAGCACGTCCAATACCACGTCCACTGCCGGTAATCACAGCAATTTTTTCCTGTAAAAGCATAGTAAAGTACCTTTTTCTCATTCCTGGCAGAGTTTCTCCGTCACCAAAAATAAGCGAGGAACCTCTCCACTTGCTAGTTATATCACCAGAGCTTCCCTCTTACAACCGGTCCCATTGAGCCTCATAGAGCTTCTCAAAGGCTACCTTTCCCTTGCTTCATAGCTATTTATATGCAGGCATGTAAATTTTTAGATACAACAAAGAGTAAATCTCCATCGTTTCTCAATGAAAACGCTACCCATTTTGTTCATCGGATCTTTTATACTAAAATTCATTACATAGTAAGATGGAGATATTTCTGATGCAACTACAAGAGATGTTAAGCCCACCAACAATCTCAACCCTTGAAAAGATCTATACTTCTGGTACCTATTTGGAAATGCATCCTCACTGGCATGTCGAGGAATCACCCTGGAAAGCTGCACAAATTCTAGCCATGCTCGCACGGCACCAGTTAGTGCCACAGACGATCCTTGAGATCGGCTGTGGAGCTGGCGAAATTTTGCGGCAACTCCAGCAAGCGCTGAGCGGAGAAAATGAACTCTATGGATATGATATCTCTCCCCAGGCAATTGCGATGGCTCAGGAACGCGAAAATGAACACTTGCACTTCAAAGTCGCAGATATACGCCAGGAAAACAATCCTTATGGAGACCTCCTCCTGGTAATGGATGTATTGGAACATATTGAAGACCGATTTGGTTTTCTACGTGATATTCAGCCAAAAGCAGAATATAAACTATTTCACGTATCGCTCAATATTTCTCTCCAGACCGTTCTACGCAAAAATGGCTTGCTTAAAGTACGCGAGCAATATGGAATGGTTAATTATTTTACCAAAGAACTCTTATTTCAGACCCTGACCGATGCCGGTTATGAGATTGTTGATCACTTTTATACAACCGGATGTACAGATCTACCTTCGAAAGAATTTAAACGCAATTTAGTACGTCTTCCTCGTAAAGCTTTATTCGCATTACATAAAGATTTTGCGGTTCGCGCCCTCGGCGGT
>DAOTTL010000600.1:0-3508 GCA_034438135.1 Ktedonobacteraceae bacterium
TAAAGCAAGAGTATCAGGTTAAACTCTGATAAAGTTCCTCTATAGCCGATCCAGGCTGAAGACCCAGCTCCTGTTGTAAGGTTTCTTTACAGAATTGATACTGACGCAGCGCGTCACTCCGCCTGGATTGGTGTACATAACAGAGCATAATGTTATAGTGAGCTTCTTCCTGACAGTTATCCACGTTCAGTAACTGACGCGAGTAATGTATACACTCATTATATGCTTTATTCTGCCAGGCAATCTGAGCCAGCTGACCTTGAGCTTCTAAATAGGCTGTGCGCAGTTCATCACGTCTTGCTGTACACCAATCACTGTAGAAGGGACGTCCATAGTCTCCTTGATAGAGTTCAACCATTCTCAACAGAGCTTTTTTCGCGGCAAGATCATCCCCATGAGCCAGAGCTCGCTTTGCCTCTACTTGCCGCATTTGAAACTCTTTGACATCGTACCAGATGTTTTCTCCATAACAGGTAGCTAGATTGAGACTATAGCTACCGGCTTGAAAGACAATGCTGGACTCACCTAACAACTTGCGCAAGTGGTGGAGCGTCGAGTGAAATGTCTGGTTGATTTGATCGTCAAATTCTGGCCAGAGCTCGGTAAGAATATGCTCTTTACCGAGTGGATTGTTGGCGTTCAGCAGAAAGAAGAAGAGTTCCATCGCTCGTGCCATGCGCCAATGTTTGATTGGTTGGTGGTCAATCAGTACCACAGGCTCACCAAAGGCCTGAATAGTGAGTTTAGGCAGCAGGGTGGGTTCTGTCGATAGACTGGAAGTAGTTTGCAGTTGCTTTGTTTCTTGCTGAGTATCTGTAACCAGACCAATTACTTCTCGCAAGCGACTCAGTTGTGGCAGGCTCTTTACGGCGAGTAGCAGTGCTGGCTGCCATTTCAATTCGACATGTGCAAGCTGTTTATAACTGTCATTGCTTGCAAACAAACCAATACTCCCCGCCAGAAGCTGGATCGCTTCTGTTTGTCTATTTCGTGCCAATTGGCAGGCAGCCAGGCGCAATCTTGCCTGTAATTGTACCCGTTTCAAGCTATTGATAGTCGGCTCTTCTTCAATACTTGATAAGCACATATAAGCTTCTTCATAACGACCCTGGTAGAGAAAGATCATTCCATAGGTGAGTTCACGCCAGACCTGTTCATAACTGAAAACCTTTTCGTCCGTAGTGTGTACGTCTATTTTTTCTGCAAAAAGGAGGGCACCGGTGGTATCTCCCATTAACAAAAGAGTCGTTGCGATGTTGGAGAGCGTGATATTGATCAGGCTACGATTGCCACAGTTGTATGCAAGTGTCAGGCCATCTTCACAGAAGGCCAGAGCCTGAGGATACATTGCTTGCTCCATATAGAGGGATCCCAGGTTTGCCAGTGCATAGGCTTCACCACGTTGATCGTGAAGCGATGTACGAGCCAGGGTGAGAGCTTGAAGCAAGGTCGTTTCCGCTTCTGCATATGTACCCCGGTGCAGATGGAGGAGACCCTTACGTATCAGGTTGTCTACCTTGCTTTGTTCGTCATGCGATTGATCACAGTAGTCCAGTGCACGCGTAAGGTGATACTCAGCCAGGTCGAAGTTTCCGATCAGATCATAGGTATTTGCCAATGCTCCATGAATATCAGCCGCTTGATTCATTGGTAGTTGTGCGTTCCAGATGTGGAGTGCCTGCTGGAGATAGGTAAGTCCAGACAGAAAGTCTCCCTGCATATTAGCACAGATACCCAGCCGCATCTCGGCTGCCGCACGTAATTCGATCTCGTCATTCGGCAACTGGAGCAAGGCTTGTTGGCAGAGCTTCTGAGCACCAGAGTAATCTCCAGCCTGAAATAATACTTTGCTCCGCAGGATATCTATTTCAACCTGGATAATCTGAATCTTCTCTTGACTGTCATCATTGGCTTCCGCATTTGCAAGCACAGATGCTTTATCCAGGAGAGGGAGAGCCGTGGTGTGCAAACCACGAGAGAGGAAAAGAGTTGCCTGTATCATCAGGAGGCGAAGATTGTTTTCCCGTATCACGGCAGGAAGGCGTTCAAGCCAATCTGTCAATGTATCCAGGTGTCCCTGTTGCAAAAGCTGTTTATAAGCATCGAAGATCACTTGCACTGCCAGATCATCAGCGCCAGCTTCTATGGCGTGCTGCATTGCCTGGTCATAGTTACCGCAGGCATACCAGAGTTCAGCGGCTTTGTGATGAAGCGCCGCAAAACGCTCCGGGTCCTGTTGCCGCAGTTCCTCATAGAGGATATCACGAATAACTGGATGGCAACAATAGATAAGCTCAGTGTCATGTCCGTAAGATGTGATAAAAAGACCATTATGTTCCAGACGATCCAGGTATTCGGCTGCATCGGTAATACCTAGTAACGCATTGCACATTGCTGGTTCCATTTCCTGGAGGAGCGAGGCCGCCTGAAGAAATGTGTAGGCATCCATATCGCTCTGGAAAACCTCACTGACAATGTACGTGAAAAGATTCTTCCGTTTTTGAGTGGAGACAGGCCTCTTGTGAGAACTTGCTATGTCCAGATCGCCAAAATGCATATCTTGATTAGGAGAGTAGAAGTGTAAATCACCCAGGCGCGTGCCTAACAAGATACCTGTGATCCAGCCATCGAAGGTCGTGGCCAGTTGTTCGGCCTGTGCTTCAGTAAATGTCGTTAGACCATGAAGTCTGGCCAGGTCAGAAATGTCCTGCGCTGAGAAACGGAGTGAGTTGCGATCAAAACCATACATTTCCTCGCGTACAAAGAGGGGCACAAATGAGATATCAGGCATGACACGGCTCTCAATCACGAGCGTTACATGCGGAGGTAATACCTTAAGCAGGTACGTGAAAAGCTGATTCAAGGTCTCGCTTTCATTGATTTCCTCATAATTACAAAGGCAGAGTGCAAAGTGCTCGTTGATCTCTGTGCTGAAAGCTGAACAGAGAGCATCCATCGCTGATTGATAGATATATTTGTTAGATGAGGTACCTTTGGTGAATAGATTGGTAAACAATCCATCGAGCGAACTGCCGAAAGAAGGAAAGACATGACGTACGCTGGCGAGCAGATTGTGCAAGAAGACAGTGAAGTAGACATCAGTAGAATCTAAAAAATACCAACAACAAGCAATAGAGGTGGAATGCGCGAAATCTGCCAGCAGCGTTGTCTTTCCATACCCGGCGGGGGCACAAAGGAGAACCAGTTTGTAGCTGACCTGAGTACCATCGTCTCGCAGCTCACGGGCAATTGCCTCTTGCAAGCGTGCTACCAGGATTTTTCGATGAATAAATGCATGTGGAAGAGCCGGACCCGTAAATTTCCTTAACTGGTACGTATTTTGCAAAGGACTTCTCCTTGATTAGATCCTTAGACTATCGTTGTCTGAATCTCCGCAACAAACCACTGCGTACGTTTTTCGGCGTAGAAAGCAATTCGAGAAGTCATATCAGTAGCAAACTCATTGGCCTCCACCCCGCTGTTTAGCAGAATAGTTGCCAGGCCAGCA
>DAOTTL010000601.1:0-15266 GCA_034438135.1 Ktedonobacteraceae bacterium
CGAAGAATGGACGAGTGGAGCGCGCGAGAAAGTTTTACATTTGTTACGCACCACCGACTCTAAAGCGCACTCTGCCGCCGCACTCATTCTCTCTGAACTGGCTACAGATTTTGACCTGGAAGAGCTTGAAGATTTTGTCACAGATCCTACAGTCAGCGATCTGGCCAAACTTTCACTGGCCCCTGTGTTAAAAGAGCTGGACTCCGAACTGGCAGATGATGGCATCATCGACTATCTTAATGATCCCGAAGCTGCCATGCTCCAGATGCAGTTGCGCCTCCTGGAGTTAGTGGGACAAAGCGAGTTAGGGGTTGAGTCCATCCTGGAGGATGTGCTTTCAATGCCAGTCGAACGGAGGCTTGGCTTTATTGGCTGGCTGGGAGCCAGCCAGGACCCACGAGCAGCCAAACTCTTGATCCCGCTGATTGAGAATCAGTCCTCCAAAGTTGTTGTAGCCGCCATGGAGGCTCTTGAACAACTGGGCGCAGCCGCCAGTGAAGAGAGCATCCTGGCTCTTAATTATCTGCTGAACAATACAACGAATCGCCAGATCAAACAACAGGCTCGCGTCATCGTAGGCCGACTCACGATGTTAGCCCCTCCTGGCATGGTTCCCACAGAGGCTCCGCCCCTCCCACTCCACGAGGTTCGTGTAAGCTTTGTAGACGGTTCTGGGGCACAAATGGTCATGCTGGCCTGGCGAAAGCCCGATAATCTGCTCAAAGGGGTCAATCTCCTCTGTCAGGACGAATGGGGCATTAAGGACTGCTACGGAACCGATGAAATGGTTATGGAGCGCTGGGAAGAGCTTGTTAAAAACATGGACGACCAGGGCTTTATTAGCTACGAGGTACCGCTCGATTATTGCCGTGCCCTGATCGCAGAGGCACGACAACAGAATAAACGTGGTCGTCACAAGCTACCAGTCGCATACTCAGTCTGGCGACCTCTGATCGAGGCTGGTGCTTCTCCTGCTAAAAATACCCATCCAGTGATTGCAACCACCCTTGAACCTCATAACTTTGACGATGCGGCAGCGCTCCTGTCCGCCCACGGCGATGATCTCTATAAACTTCCCGAGTTTGATCCATGGCTCTTTGAACCCTTTGCCTGTCTGCACCCCTATATCAATACGTACCTCGATCTCGATACAGCCCAAAAAGGTTCTACGCCCACCACTCGCGGTCGCAAACCCACCAGCAAGAAAACCGCAGCACAGAAACGCGAACGCGAGGCCTTGATCGACGAGGTGATTGAGAAATGTGTTGATAATCGCTGGCGTCTACTCTACGACTCACGACTACGTCGTCAAGCAGCCCTTTTTCAGTATGTTGGACGAACTGATGAAGCCGATCTGATCATTGCAGTGGCAGCCGCACTCCATCCCGATTCGGGTGTGCCACCACAACACCAGACCTTTCTACGCGCCCTTGTCCATCGCTCGCTCGATCGAGGCCTGGTACATATGATGGCAGAAATGCTTGAAAATGTCTCGCTTCGTCCCTCTCCTCTGGACCTTTTTGACCGAACAGAAGATAAATATTCAGATTAAACATGGCTGGTGTTGGTAAGCAGGAAAAGCAGGTGCGCACCGCGCACCTGCTTTTCCTGCTTACCAACACCAGCCTACAAAACCGTTTGCTTGCGAGAGAGAAGAGGAGCATGATAGACTATTCTAGTGGCATTTCAACAGGCCACACCATCACAATCTACCTCTAAAAAACCTTATTGTGCGGAACGGCTTCAGTAATCTTTCCCTGCGGAAAGAACAGCAAGCGTTCGGCGCACGTAGGAAAAACCATCTTCAATGTACATGTGGAAAAGGAAATAGTGTGAACGACGAATCTGAAATCGGTGATAGGAGAAGAAACGTGCCAGAATACACTCGCACCAGCAGCCGCTTCATAGCTCACCGCGTTGTGACAATTGGAGGGGGCACAGGAACATTCGCGTTACTCTCGCATCTCAAAAAATATCCCCTGACAATTAGCGCTATTGTGACGATGTCGGACAGTGGAGGAAGTTCTCGGCGACTAATGGACGAGTTCAGACGCCAACTTCCCTTGGGAGATCTGCGCATGTCCCTGGTAGCACTGGCACGCAATGGAGCATTGTGGAGAGAAGTATTTATGCATCGCTTCTCCAAAGGAGAAGAGGATCAGCCAGAGACAAAACAGGGAGTCAGCGGTCATAGTCTAGGAAATCTGGTACTTAAAGGGCTGCAAGACATCAACAATGGTGATCTCCTCCTGGCGATTGAGGACGCTGAAGAACTCCTCAATACAGCCGGTCATGTGCTACCAGTGACATTGGCACAGACAATGATCTGCGCTGACCTGGAAGACGGCACAACAATCTGTGATGAGACAGAGATCGACACACGTGGAAAGAAAAACACTGAGCCTATTTCGCCAATTATGCGTCTGCGCCTGGAACCTGAAAACGTGCCAGGTTGTCCCCAGGCAGTACGAGCTATCCGACGAGCTGACACGATTATCATTGGTCCAGGCGACCTCTATACCAGTCTGCTGCCAAATTTTCTAGTCCCTGAGATCGCTCAGGCTATACGCGAGTCCGATGCAGAGAAGATCTATGTCTGTAATCTGATGACCAAGCATGGCGAGACGGACGGCTATAGAGCTTCTGATTTTGTGAACACCATTCATCATTATCTGGGTGGTCGAGTTGATAAAGTGATTATCAACAATGGACCCTTTGCCCCAGAAATTTTGGAGATGTACGCTCAGGAAAATAGAGAACCGGTGGAAGTTGATCGCGCACGCCTGCTTCAAATCGTCCCTAGCCTGACGATTGAACATCTTAACCTGGCAAACGATAGTCTGGCACGTCACGATCCTGAGCGACTGGTTAGAGCTATTTTCCCAGAAAAAAGCTTTTAGTGGCTTGCAAAGCCGCTCTCCCCAAAAAAAGAAGAAGTGAGTCTGGTTGGCGGGGCATGCGCCCCGCCAACCAGACTCACTTCTTCGCAAGAAAAGGGGGTAGGGCGGCCTGCTATGCAGGCCGAACTCCTTTTGTCCTGCTTTTGCAAAAGCAAGGATAACTCATCCTGCCTGATGCTCCCTCTCTTTCATTGTGGCCAGTGGGGAATAGAAAGATGGCTTTTTCTGCTAAAGAGCCATCTTTCACAAAAACCAGCCAGGATACTCGTCAAGGCGCTGAGCATGAAATGGTGCGCGGGTTGTGTGCTTATAAGGATCAGGCCACTGTTCAGGAAGAGATAGACAAAAGCACCTGGAAGTGTCCCCAGGAGGGGACGCAGAAACCATGTGAGGATGACAAAAACTGGCGGGTAGGTTGCGCTCGGACGACCCAACGAAATCACACAACTTGTACACCCTCCCAGCAGACTGTAGACAAAGACATACCAGGGAACGCCCAGAGGGGCAAAAGCGTCATTAAAGATCTCACGTCCAAAACCTAAACCCTGAAAAGTTATCAAAACGAATGTGCCCAGCAATAACAGACCAATGTAGAGACTAAAAGAGGTCAGCCAACGCTCGATACGTGGCGGATAGGACGCGTCCCAGAGTGAAGCGTCCTGTGTGAATGAGGAAAGTCTCGGAAGCCTCGATTGGTCAGATTTCCCTGTCAGGGTGTGAGACTGTCTCATACTGGAGAGCGCCAGTTCGGTCTCCTGGTCAGGTGGGGTTGTTGGAAGAGGGAAAGCCGCCGGGAGAGATACAGGTAAAAGTTCTTCCAGGGTGTGTACATAACTGGCGGGCAGCTTTTGCCGTCTGGCAATCTGAAGCAAACGCCTCAAATATGCTGGTTCGGGGAAGCGTTTCTCAGCTGGGAACAATCTCACTTTCTGACGAGTACTTTCAGAGGCCACATAGGTGATACACGTAAGTTCACGCTGTCGATAAGGCTCATACACCTGAATCTCAATAGCCGTAAAAGTTTCCGCCAGATGAACTCTATTGAGCAAAGAATGCTCACCAGGAGTACTCCTGGCGAAACGTCGTGGTACTCGATACAAGACACCCCAGACCACCGCATCCGCCAGCCCCTCAGCGGGAGTCAGGGAGGCGATAACATGATCAGCGTGGCTATCCAGTCCCTCAAAAGCCAGTCGATACCCTTTGACGAGTGCTGGCCCATAGACAAAAGCCGACCCATCCAGACGTTCAGGGCGGTTCAACTGCAAAGGGTCCATATCCAATGCATATTCAAATAGCCAGACAAATTCATCGGTCAGCGAACGGGAAATAAGATCGGGGTTGGGACGCGGCGTTTCTCGATCCACTGGTATTCTATTTTCGGACTCCTCGGGCAAAGGAGGAGCCACTGGTGCCTCCACTGGAAAGCTGCGGGTCGTCCCCGATGGCGGAAGTGATAGTCGAGTTGTTGTAGATACTGGATCGAGGGAATTGCCTGATATGCCAGCGGAAAAACTGTGGATCACGCTGGATAGCGGGGCAGGTATTTGAGCTTTTATTGACACGGCGTCAGGTAAAATTCCTGGTGTCTCTGAAGAAAAACTATGAGTCACACTGGCGGACGGGATCGGTACTTGAATCCTTGTTGACACTATGTCAGGTGGAACGCCCGGTGCCCCTGAAGAAAAACTGTGAGTCGCACTGGATGGCTGGATCGGTAGCTGCGTCCTGGGTGGCACTATGTCAAAAGGCATTGGACGAGGTGTACTCGTTCGCACGACTGAAACATCAGGCACCTTGTAACCATTTTTCCTCGACAATTCTTCGATCTCTAGCTCACAATTGGCTTGCTCTCTCGCTCCTTTATGTCTCTCTTCCATCAGCCTTCTCCCTCTCTATTTACATGGCAAGAACACTGCCTCTCTATCAGGATACAGAAAATTTCTGAAAGGTCCAAATAGATAGGACTTCTGCTTTCTCCCTCTATCGCCTGCGGTGGCGGAGGGAGAAAGCAGAAGTCCTATACTTGTAAGCGAATGGCCCTACTCACCATGCTTTTTTGAGGCATTTCGGGCGCAGCGCGTTGCGCTACGCCCGAAATGCCTCTTTTCTCCTTGAGATGTGGTGGTGTAACTGCCTGGTGCGGTAGTTTGTTCCCACCAGTTTAAATGGCCCTATCTTGAGCTGATTGGCTTCTACCAGGAGAGGGCAATTGGCCTTGTATTCACAAAACAAAATGAGTACACTTCATTGGTATGGGCCAATTATGAAGAAGGTACACCATTATGCCACAATATGCATCACGTCATTCTGCGCGACTATTACCTACCGCACAGATCTCGACTCTCATCAAACTGGAACGCAAGAACGGCCTGCCGCTCTATCGACAGATCTGCCAGCGTCTACGTGAAGCCATCCTGTCAGGTGAGCTGACCGACAACGCACGGTTGCCAACCGAGCGAGCGCTGGCCAATGAACTGGGCGTCAACCGTACAACTGTCATGAATGCTTATAATGAACTGGCCAGCGAGGGTCTGATCGATCGACATGTGGGACGTGGAACAGTTGTTCGGCACCACACGTTTCTCCATCAGGATGCTCCTTTTGAGCATGAAAACGCCTCCTGGCTACTCGGTCTGCCAGAGGGCGAGCGCGAACTTCTGGGACCCGATGCCCGTATGTTGAGCGAACTGGCAGCCGCGGGCGAACATAAGGAGATTATCTCTCTCGCGCCTGGGACACCCTCAGCCAATCTACTCCCTGCTGAAATGATCAGATCTATCTTCAACGACGAACTTTTGGAAAACCGCCAGAATGCCCTGGGCTACTGTCCTGTAGAGGGTCTTCAGAGCCTCCGGCGGGAGCTGGTACTCTGGATGCAGAGACGAGGTGTAGCAGTCAACATTGAAGACATCCTGATCCTGTCAGGCTCAACGCAGGGGGTTGGACTGGTTGGACGTCTCCTTCTGAACGCGGGAGATGAGGTTGTAGTAGAAATACCAACCTACCTTGGAGCCATTCAGGCTTTTCGTGCCCTGCAAGTGAGGGTCATCGGAGTTCCCATAGACAGCGACGGGATGCGCATCGATCTGCTCGAATCCATCCTGGCACGTCGTCGTCCCCGCCTGATCTATACACAGCCAACGTTCCAGAATCCGAGTGGAGTTGTGATGTCCCCTGAGCGCCGCCGTCGCCTGATGGTTCTGGCCAGACGCTATCAGACGCCAATTCTGGAGGACGATCCCTATGGGGAAATCTATTTTCAGGAGAAACATCCTCAACCACTCAAAGCGCTGGACCATAATGGACAGGTGATCTATCTAAGTACCTTCTCGAAGATACTGGCCCCTGGCTTGCGTGTGGCCTGGTTGGTCGCTCCAGAACCAATGATTGAGCGCCTCTCTCTGCACAAACAAGTCTTCGATCTCAATACAAATGCCATCGGCCAATGGTGTGTCTCTGAGATCTTGCATCGCAACCTGCTTGGTGAACACTTAAGTTCACTGCGCCAGCACTATCAGCGCAATCGCGACCTGATGCTCTCGGCCATCGCCCGCTACTGGCCCAGCGAGGTGCGAGTCAACTCACCCGAAGGAGGCTTTCATATCTGGTGCCGCTTGCCCGGAAACTTGCGTGCCCGTGCCCTGCTACGCGAGGCGGCCAATGAACATGTAGCCTTTGTAATTGGCGAGCCTTTCCATGTAGATGGAGGAGGGCAGCAGCAATTTCGTCTAAACTTTGCCTATCCTCAGGAGGAGGATATAGACGAGGCGATCCGACGTCTTAGCCTCGCTATCAGACGCTTGATGAGCCGTCAGGCTTCTCGCGAGGAGCAGCAACCTCTCCATATTGAACATATCCCGATGATATGATAAACGTGAGAAGAGAGGAAATAGACCCGTGGCTTTTTCTACAGACGATTCAGATAGACAGGCAGATTGGGAAATCACCCCTGAGGGACTCTATATGGCAACGCGGCATCTGCTGCTGCGTCGAGGCTACTGCTGTGCTAATCGCTGCCGCAACTGTCCCTACATCAACTGGCGCGATAACCCTGCATGGCAACATGCTCCAGCCGCAGCAATCCAACGAGTCGCCGTGTCCCCTCGGGTGCTGGAAGGGGTGCGTGATCAACTGAGCAAACATGAACGAGAGCTGGCATGTGCCAGGGCAAATGAGAAGTCCTATCACCAGAAATTGATTGCGCACTATCTGCTACTTTTAGAATGCTGGCATTAGAAGAAAGATTTCTAGAAAGCATTTGAGGAGAGATGAATGAGGTCGCTGCTAGCAACCTCATTCATCTCTCCTCAAATGCTTCTGCTTTTCTCTTCTAACTCAGCGGTGCCAGATAAAGGAAACACCTGGACCAACGGTGAAATCATATTCTGAGACAATATCCCACCCGCCGCCAGCATACCAGTTCATATTGCTGGTATGTACAATGTTACCGCTAATGCCGGTGACAACAGCCACATGCCCAAATCCACTGGCCCCCTGTACCCCTGGCTGAAGCACCATAATAGAGTAGACTTTCGGAGTTGACGAAACAACCCAGCCAGCCATGCTTGCGCCATACGCCCATTGATACGCATTACCAGTCCAGTTCACCCAGTAGCCAGTCAGATTGTGATAGTCGAGATTTGCCCAGTAGGTACAAACTCCCAGCGGCCAGCTCTCTGAGCCAGCGATTGAGGATGAAATAGCGGGCGCTCCCCCGCCTGAGTTAGGATCAAAACCATCAACCTGCTGATGCACAACCGCTGTCGCTGTGGCCTGTTGCGCAACAAGTCTTAAATTACCGTTTCCACCCCCATCAACCAGACTACCGCTGCTTCCGCTAAAAGGATTCAAGTGCATATTAGCTTCATGTCCCATAGGAGAGACCGCGAAAAGAGTTCCCACAGTGATCACCAACAAGAGCACTATTGCCGCAATCCCGATCACATGACGCCTCCCCTGAGGTGGGCGCACAGATGTCTTCTTACCTCCGCCTCGAATGACCACAGGCGCACGAAACGAGGTAGTATTGCCATTAGACAATGTATTGGTCAAAGCTCTTGTGATAGCGGGTTGTGACTGTAGCAGTAGCTCACGTGTTGAACCAGCCTCAGGCGTGGGAGTCGGAGGACTGATCAGATCCGGCATAGCCGCAACCTGCCTCATCGTATCCCTGTCAGACAAATCCGGTGAACTTTCTGGATCTGATAAAAGAGCCGCACGCGCCGGGAAAGGCGTGGCAGAACTACTTGTAAAAGATAGCTGTTCTACAGAGTCCTGGCTGCGCACAAGGCCAGGTATTTTCAATCCATCTGACGAACTACTCTGGTGGTTTTCAGTAAACGACATACTTCCTTCATCTCCCCAATCCGCTAGGGTTGAGCAACTGAATGTAATTAAACATCTCTGTTAAATATCTATGGATACTACTTTGACTGTACATGCACGATCATAGAGAGTCAACTACTCATGCTAGACAACAGGACTATGGTACCTCCTTTTCCTTCTTTTCCTCCTTCTCTCCTCTTTCCCTCAGAGTAAACAGGGCTTCGCAAAGGTGGCGTTTCTCCTCACTCACCCTTTTTTTGGACGGTGGCAGCGCAACTGCGCTGCCACCGTCCATCTTATGCTCTTGGGAAGGGATCTGGCCAGTGCCTGCACATCCTACTTCCAGATGAAATAGAGGCCATTGCCCAGCGTAAAATCTTCGTAAGAAACAATGCCCCAGCCCCCACCATTGGCCCACCAGTTCATGTTACTGGTATGCACGACGTTTTCGTTATATCCTTCTGCAACCGCAACGTGGCCATAACCGCTTGCCCCCTCTACATAGGGCATCATAACGAGTATCGAGGGAATATGTGGAGAAGTTGAGACATTCCAGCCCGCGGCGCGAGCACCCGCAACCCACTGCGAAGCGTCACCGGACCAGGAGACCCAGCTGCCTGTCAATTGATGATAGCGCAAGTTGGCCCAATAGGTGCACTGCCCATATGGCCAATCGAGCGAACCACTCACATTAGAAATAGTGTAGCCACCGTTTGAATTAGGGTCATGCCCGTCGTTTTGCTGGTAATAAACAGCTGTGGCTGTGGCCAGAGCAACTAATTGATCCGAACGACCGTTCGAACCACCAACCATATTTCCACTACCCCAGACGGCTGGATTAATGCCTACCTTCATCCCAACATCGCGAGCATCAGGCGAAACCGAGAGCAATGTGACAGCAGTAATTAATAGAAGAAATCCCACGGCCACCAGACTCACTATCAGGCGGCGTTTTGTGTGAATATGCGGCGGAACAACAGGAGGAGAGACTCTCTTCATGTCAGCCTTAATCACAACCGATGCACGCGACGAAGTTCCACCAGAACTATTAGAGAGAGAACCGGTTCGTCGCTGGTCCGCATCTGCGGTAAAAAGCTGTATCGCGAGCTTCTGTGTCTCCATCGCTGATAACGACGTTGAAGAGAACGGTAGTTGCTGATCCCTACTCGAAGACTGTCCCTGATCCAGACCATTGGCAGTTGTTGCTGGATTGGACACACCGCTGCTATGCTCTTCCTTAAACAAATCTGTAGGAGTCAAAACTGCTTGCTCAGGAAGCGGGCTGGTCATATGATCCGAACGATTCTTAAAAGACGACATACGTAACTTCCCCATTCCTTCAGGGCTATACAAAGAAATGTTTCTTCGCCTGTGATTGAGGTTACCCGCGATTACAAACTCCGTCAACCTCGCACACGAAGGTGTAGGAAGAAGGTACCGCAAAAAAGTGCACTCTCAACCAGCAGATCTCAACAATGCCTTTGCGTTCTGAAGACCTGAAATACCCACCACAGCCTCTCTCCAACCACTTCTTCTCAGGTATCTCAACAACAATTATTCTTTCTAATCAACGCTTATCTACCATTCTTTTGCTCATAAAGGCGATTTGTGGGCTAATGCCCACTCCATTCTTTAGATGATTCATCCCTCATTTTAGCAAAATGAGCAAACCCTCTTGCTGGCGGCTACGCCACCAGATTTTCAGGGGAGAATAGCTGAGTTTGGAAGCAGCTTTGCTGCTTCCAAACTCAGCTATTCTCCCTTTTCTCGGGGGCGGGGCGGCTTTGCAAGCCGCAGGAAAGGTAGGGATGACTCATCCTTCTCTCTTTACCAGGAAGAAGATAGCTGAGTTTGCCAGCCATCTTCTTCCTTACTTAAGGGGTAGGACCCGATCAGCAAGAGACTTAGCAACATGGGCTATAATAGTAAACACACCATCGGTCTCAACACTATCATCAATAAAAATCCTCTCTTGAAAAGAAGGAGTATAAAAACTAATGTACCGCAGAAGACAGCATTTGCTGGCACTCTTCCTTTTGTGCTTTCTACTCACGGCCTGTGGGCTTGGAGGCGGCACAACAACGAATATACCAACTGCGACGGCGATAGCAACTCATGCTCAACCGACACCCACAACTGTGGTGACACCGGCTCCTTATCCCACCGATGCGGTTGTTGGCGATAGCTGCCCAGCAGAACTCTCATCTCAGACCAGTTGTCAAACCCCTCAGAGCATGCGCATTGCTTATGGACTTACACCCTTGATCCAGCAAGGCTTTACTGGCAAAGGACAAACGGTCGTCGATATTGTCTCGTTTGGTAGTCCAACGTTGCAGCAGGATATGAACTTTTTCGATAAAGAGTTTGGCCTGCCAGCCATCACGATTAAACAGCTCAGCCCACTGACAAACGTAGCGACCTCCGATCCCCATAACGATCGGGCTGGTTGGGGTTCTGAAACGACTCTGGACGTGGAAATCATCCATGCCCTGGCACCCGATGCGAATATAGTTGTGCTCACCAGTCCAGTAGCCGAGACTGAGGGTACCATTGGCTTGCCCGAATTTCGTCAGCTCCTTCAGTACGCTATTGATCACAAACTGGGAAACATTATTTCGCAGAGTTGGGGAGCGTCCGAAGTGACGTTGAAGGATGCCGCAGGACAGGCTGAGATCCAGAAATGGACCACGCTCTATCAGCAGGCAACAACTCAAAAGGGTCTGACCATCTTCTCCTCTTCCGGTGATAATGGAGTCACCGACTACACTGATCTCGCCGCAACTCAACTATCGACAGTTCCCACAACCAGTTTCCCGGCAGATGATCCCTGGGTTACCAGCGTCGGTGGAACAAGCTTACAGCGCAACGGGACAATGTTCAATGAAACGGTCTGGAATAGCAACGGAGGAGCCAGCGGAGGTGGGTTCAGTTCTTTCTTCTCCACGCCATCCTATCAGCAGAGTCTGTCGCCCAGTGTGACCGCTGTTCTCCAAAACCGACGTGGAGTGCCCGATGTTGCTGGCAATGCAGATCCCAGTACTGGCCTGGCTATGTACGATAATGGACAATGGAGCACAGCCGGCGGAACCAGTGCCAGCACCCCCATGTGGGCCGCGATAGATGCTATTGCCAACCAGAAGGCTGGTCATCCGCTCGGCTTTCTAAATACTGCGCTCTACAAACTAGGAAACTCTACCCACTACGCGCAAGATTTCCACGATATCACTATCGGCAACAACAGCTCAAGCAGCAAAGGTGTTCAGGTCACTGGATATGATGCCGTTGCAGGCTGGGACGCGACGACGGGTCTGGGCACTCCCGACGCAGCTAACCTCATACCAGATCTCATTAGCGAACTGGGACAAACGAGTCCATAAATATCCTGCTGTTAACTGACTGAGCGAAACGCAAGAGTTTTCTCCTCTCTCCCTGGTGAGGGGCGGGCATGTCAAACTTCGTTTGACAGAGCAATAAGAGTCTGCTGGCTAAGTATATTGCTCATCGAAATCACCTCACCCTGAAGAAAGAGCAGAGAGATTTCGGGCAAGGCTTTGCACGCATTGCCCGAAATCTCTCAAAAAAGAAGGAAGAGCGAGGCCATTCGGCCCATGAATCTCATCGCCAACAAAGTCCTATAAGAGAGGGAAAAGGCACGATTTCTATGTATATTCGCCAAACAAAACACATTACCTTATTTTTGCTGGCAACGCTTGTTTGTGTGCTCACCGCCTGTACGGGGACTGGTACAACCGGCACGGCGACTCCCACGCCTGCATCTCCATCCAGGCCCTCGCCTACTCTCATACCTTCACCAGGCAATCAGGCAATCGATAGTTGTCCCTTATCCTTGAAAACTATCGTTAACTGTCAGACACCACACTCTATGCAAGTCGCTTACGGGATGGAATCGCTTTTAGCACGAGGCATCACCGGTCAGGGACAAACGGTCGTCGATATCGTCTCTTATGGCAGTCCAAGCCTGCAACAGGATATGGATGTCTTTGACCAACAGTTTCATCTGCCAGCCATTAAGCTCCAGATCATGGCACCGATCGGTAGCGTTCCATTCGATTCCAGCAATTCAGACATGTTTGGCTGGGCAACGGAGACCACTCTGGATGTCGAAATCATCCATGCGATGGCCCCTGGCGCAAACATTGTAGTGCTCACAAGTCCTGTGGACGAAACGGAGGGCACAATTGGTCTCCCTGAATTTCTTAAATTAGAACAATATGCTGTCAATAACAATCTGGGACAAATCTTCTCACAGAGCTATGTAGCCTCGGAGGTGACGCTGGCGGACCAGGCCGGACATCAACTGGTTCAGACCTATACGAACTTCTATCAGGATATTACGACGAAAAAAGGCTGGACCAGTCTGAGTGGATCTGGAGATCATGGAGCAACCGATTACAGCAATATTGCCGCAACCAAGTTTTCGTCTACACCGATCGTAAACTTTCCGGCAGATGTGCCCTGGGTCACCAGCGTCGGAGGAACAACCCTGATCAACGCGACTACCACTCCCAATGAGACCGCGTGGGGTAGCGGAAATGGTGCCAGCGGAGACGGTTTTAGCAATTTCTTCGGTGAACCTGATTTTCAAAAAAGCCTTCCGCAAAGCGTCCAAACACAACTGCATAAAAAGCGAGGTATCCCCGATATAGCCGCAAATGCCTCTCCTCGCACAGCTATGGCCATCTATTTCAATGGCCAGTGGCAGCAAATTGGCGGAACAAGCGCGGCAACGCCAACCTGGGCTGGCATTATTGCTGTGGCAAACCAGCTCGCGGGACACCCACTGGGCTTTATCAACGCGGCACTTTATAAAATTGCCGCCTCAAATAAAGCATCCACCGATTTCCGCGATGTGACAAGTGGGAATAACTCGTTTACTCAGGGCAATCTTTCAGTAACTGGCTACGATGCTGTAGCTGGCTGGGATCCCGTGACGGGTCTGGGTGCCCCTATCGGGGATCAACTCTTGCCCGACCTGATTACGACGCTCAACGCTTAGTAAAAATGAGCAAATGCTCTTTGTGGCGGCTACGCCGCCACAACTTCTTATGAGTCATCTCTCACTTTTCTGCGGCTGGCAAAGCCGTCCCTCCCCCCAAAAGAGAAGCGAGGCTGTGTGGCGGGGCGCATACCAGCCTCGCTTCTTCTTAAGAAAGAGACCAGCTGGCTGACTCCTCTTGTTATTACGCTTTCGGTTGATCTCCGAAATAATGAGCAATAGTATTGTGATCGCCGATCGTTTGTCCTTGCACTGAACTGTTATACTGAACCGTTATTATGAATGGTAAACTTGCCAGAGCCTGTTTGCGGTAACTATACCTGCGTCAACACGACCTGACTGGGGTCAACGCCATTCTTGCACAGCAATTCAGGAACGTCTTCTTCATCGATCCCTTCAAGAAGTAATGATGTTGTGCCCTGATCAAACGCCTCCTGGATGGACCGACCAAAGCCAATGGCCCGATAGAAGGACGAGGCAAAGACCATCGCAGCATCGTCACGAATGCTTTCCTGCATGCCAACGACACAGTCAATGCTCGTGACCAGCGCCTGCGCCTGCGCACGCGAATAGCAGGCATTGAGGAAAACCAGCCGAATATTGTCCTTGAGGGTCGCGAACAGGGCCGCTAAGGCTCGTGTCGTCACGAGTTTCTCCTGTCCGTCATTGCCAGCCAGACTCAGGCCCGCATGGCTGCCATGTCCGCTAAAATGGACAATCTGGGGACGATGCTGATTGAGCAATTGTAAGAGATCATCCGGTCGCACTGCCCAATTGGACTGAAAGATCAGCACATCCCGATGCTCTGAAGCACGCACTTTCTGCTCGATAGCTCGCATCTCTTCATCAATCGCCAGACGATTGGTGCTGATAGGATTGGCAGCCAGAAACAACGCTTTGACAGTCGGCACAACTTCTCTCTTCCCCTCAGATGTCCTTGATTGATGATGATGCACCACTGCCTCTGACTTCTCATCCAGCAGACGCTGAATTCCCATCGTCACGTCGGTCCAGGCAGCATCGCGATCACCCCACGTCGTAATCGGTTTTTGCCCTGTTGGAAGCACCTCTAATGCGGCAAAGGGAGCACGTTGCCAGACGCACGAACGAAGCAAGATCGGAACAACAATTGCCTCCCTCGCCTCGCTCCTTCGCAAAGCTCGCTGCATTTCGATCGCACAAGCGTCCGAGGCCAGAAAATCGCTACTCACCAGGAGTAAGATCAGTGAAGCGGTATTTAAATGACGATCCAGTTCCACCTGCCGGACACTCCCAGCCGCAATCTGGCTTTTATGCCAGGTGGAAATTAAGCCGTCACTTTGAAGTGCACTCAGATGACTCTCCAACTGTTTCAGCAAAGGAGCATCAGTTGGAGAATCAGAACAGGAATAAAAAACCTCCACAGATTTCAATTGCTTCTCCATATGTTTTGTTTCTTCCTTGTTCCATTGGGGCTAGAACCATTCAGCATGAGTATAGCGCTTCTCGTCTCAGATCGCAAGAGTTTGAGGTTTTTCAACAAGTGGGCTGAAGCACAGGGCTATTTCATTCTCCGAAAGCCAGAGGCTTTCGGAGAATGAAATAGCCCTGGCTGAAGCACTCAGGGGGTTGACAGAGCGCTTGTTAATCAGGGTATCATAAAAGAAGTTATACAATAAACAAGGTTCTCTTTTTTTTGAGGAAATGAACAGAGAGGCGGTAACTCGTTGGCCGATAATGATAATCTTCACAAAATCAACCCGGGCACCTGGCCACGCAGGCAGAAGAACGCTCTCCCTCCTGAAATACCGCCTCTTCCAGCGCTCGAAGATCTAACGAAAGAACCAACTGCTCCTCTGGTCCTGCCATATTCCAACGACGATCAGGCAGATGAACCAACTGCTCCTCTGGTCCCGCCATATTCCGACGACGATCAGGTAGATGAACCAACCGAGCGGCTGTCAGAGCGTAAAAGACGGCTGGCACAGCGTCTGTCTGCGCCCGAACCCGAGGTAAAGGTAGTTTATGGGGAAATGCATGGA
>DAOTTL010000602.1:0-17286 GCA_034438135.1 Ktedonobacteraceae bacterium
AGTGATCGGTTCAGATCCTTGATTGCTGCCATCCACGGCCAGAAGTACATGAGGATTGTTCTGTATATTACGTATTTTCTGCTTATTGGGCTTACTAAAGATCAGAATCGATTCGCCGTCCCAGAGGAACCAGACGATAACTGCATGGGGTCGAGCATCTGGACGTACCGTGTTTAGCCAGATGGTGGGATCATTGTACAACCGTTCGTTAAGATGCGCATCCCGCGCTTTGCTCATATCCAGGAGAGGTGACATTGGTGTTTTTCCTTCCATCTATTGAAATAGTCAACATGAGTTTAAAAAAACTTCCGCTGTGAGCGCTACCCTTCTATACTGTTCTGGCAAGGCGGGTATACCTTTTAGCCAAACTACAACTCACAAAAACGTCCGTCCTTTCTGTAGATAGAAACGTTTTTATCTCACCATCTCATTCCCTCAATGGACCTTTGCGCTCATTCTATTAACGAGGTTCTATGTCAAGTAAATATGCTTTGCTATGGACGAGACAGGAATGTTTCACATGAAACATTCCTGTCTCGTCCATAGCAAAGTGCTGGCTCTTTCTGGCAGCTATGCCGCCACTTTTTAGGAGGAATGGATGATTTTACAGACAGCTGAAAAGTGAGGCATGACTCATAGGTTTCTCAAAAGTCACTGCGGCGCAGTGACTTTTGAGAAACCTGAACTCTCCTTTCCTTCCCTTGTAGTTATGAAACGGGATATGCTACACTTGCTAATAGAAAGCATCAGACCCGACTCCATCGTCGTTCACGTTGCGTAATGTGAGCAAAATTCATAGAACTGAGAAGAACGGATGATCTCATCAAATTTGCCTGAACCCACTAAGACTGCCTCCATTGAGGAACAGAAAACGCTCTTGCGACAGCTTCGGAGAACACTAATAGAGCGCTATCGACCTGTTCTATTGAAGGGTGCAGGTCCTATCCGTGTCATGGCACAGCTTGTAAATGAATTGATACACACCTGTAATGAACTGCATGTTTCCCCTGAAATAATCTCTACGGAAATTGTGAACCGCACATTTGGAGATGTAAATCTGCGCTGGATCACAGAGTATGAGGGAGAAGCCGGAGGACCTGGCGATTATCGGCTATTGGCAGAGAATCTAGGAATTGCCCTGCCTGGTGAGCAGTTACCTGGATATATAGCTCAGGGAGAAACATATCTCTGGTTGCGTTCTCAGATGCAATCCATTGAGCGGTCGCTTCTCCAGCAAGGTATCGATCTTCAACTCTATGACATCTTAGCGGTAGGAAACAGGGTTCTTCGCGCAGAGCTGGCAGAACAAACACAGGCCTGGGGTCTCAATGTCTCCTATGAACAGATCTATCTTGGTCTGGGCGCGATGGACACTCTTAACAAAGTTCTATGCGGCCTGGCCTATGTTTCACGTGAAACATTCCAACTTCCTATTGGTATGCTCTGTCCAGAGCCAGGCTTTGGAATACCCGAATGGCAGGCAATTTCCTATGATTATGTACTCCACCGTTTTCAGACCAGTGCAGCCAATTATTTTAAAATGACCAGTGAGGAACTAGATGAGCAGTTACAAAAATACCCGGAGATCCGTGTGATCTACCTGACTGTGACCAGTAATCCCAGTACGTTTGCCTATACACCTCAGGAACTCCAAGAACTTTACTCCGTTCTGCGACCCTACTGGTCCGCTGGACGCGAGATCCTGATCCTGGCCGATCTGGCCTACATTGGAACAGGCATACCTGCCGATGATGTCGCACGCATGGCCACTTTTGCGGCACCCGGCGTATGGGACCATACGCTTCTCGTAAATAGTCTCTCCAAAACCTATACGCTCACGGGAGGACGTTTTGGCTGGGTCATCATTGGTAATCCTCAACTTGCTATTGCAATCGCTCCTGCCTGGGCAAACAGCGTTGCCTCGCTCCCCGCTGAGTGGCAACTGCGCTTCATGGCCTATCTCAGACTTATCAAGGACCGTCCCTGGCTGAGCGAAAAGATACGTGCCTTCTATCGCTTCCGCCGCAAAAAACTGATCGAACAACTGAATCTGATTGATGCAGAACAGCATCTCTTCGCTCAGGTCTATATAGGTGATGATGCCACGGTCTATAACTGGAGTCGGCTCCAGCCGGGGGAGGATGCGTTCACGCTCTTTGAAAAGACTGGCATCGCTGGCGTTCCCGGTTCAGGCTTTGGTTATACTGACGATTTTGTACGTCTGTCCGTCGGCATTCTACCTATCCCATCTCCCAGATAGCACACAAAAAGAGGAGCATGAGTCAAACTCGATTTTCGAGCGGCTTGCAAAGTCGCCCCTCTCCCTAAGAAAGGATGAATGGATGAGGTTGCTAGCGGCTTCGCTGCTAGCAACCTCATCCATTCATCCTTAGGCTGTGGCGGCATAGCCACCGCTATTCAAGAACGCTCCACCTTCTTCCTTGTATTTTGGGTGAGGGCAGGCTTTACAAGTCACTGAAAAAGCAGGGCTGACTTATACTTCAGAAGAAAGGAATGATTCACAACAAAAGTTTATCGCATTTAAAGACATAGATAGTTTTATGTCTGCTTGACCCCATCTATAATAGGTGATACTCTTTTAAGGTGAAAAAAGGCATCTTGATTGGGTGGACAGCCCCATACTACTGGACAGTAACACCCCACAGATATCCCTCTCTCGGATCAGTTTTCAATCTTATCCACGGGAGACGACGATGGCTTTTTCTTCTTTCTGCCCGATGTTTCACGTGAAACATTATCGAAGTAATACTCTTTTGAGAAGATTTTACTTCCATTAACAAAAAAGGGCACAATCTATTTTATTGATATTCAGCCTGAAGACAACAGGTATAAGGAGAAATGATCTCAATGACAACTCGTGTAGGCATCAATGGGTTCGGACGCATCGGTCGTCAATCGATGAAAGCATTACTCGAACACCATGGCAAGGAAATCGAAGTTGTAGCCATCAATGACCTGACCGATACAAAGACAAATGCCCATCTGCTCAAGTATGATACGACCTATGGACGCTTCCCTGGTAAGGTCGATGCCACACCAGACGCACTGATCGTAGACGGACAGGAGATCAAGGTCCTCTCTCAACGCGATCCCGCTCTGATCCCCTGGGGCGATCTGGGCATCGATATCGTTATCGAGTCCACTGGCTTTTTCACAGACGCTTCCAAGGCCTCTGCCCATCTGAAAGGTGGCGCGAAGAAGGTGATCATTTCCGCCCCCGCCAAAGGCGAAGATCTGACCATTGTTCTTGGTGTGAATGAGCATGTCTATGACCCCACGAAACACCATATTATCTCAAATGCATCCTGTACAACGAACTGCCTGGCACCAGCCGCCAAGGTTCTTAATGATACCTTCGGCATCGAACATGGCCTGATGAATACCATCCATTCCTATACGAATGATCAGCGCATTCAGGATCAGGTTCACCCTGACCTGCGACGTGCTCGCGCTGCCGCAGTGAATATCATTCCAACAACAACCGGTGCCGCGAAAGCCGTCGCTCTGGTCATCCCTGAACTCAAAGGCCGCTTCGATGGTATGTCTCTGCGCGTTCCCAATCTGACCGTTTCGATCGTCGATTTTGTGGCGATAGTACGCAAGGAAACCTCCCGGGAAGCCGTAAATGAGGCCTTTAAGGCCGCTGCCGCTGGCGCACTCAACGGTATCCTTGACTATACTGAGGAACCTCTCGTCTCTTCCGATTTCCGAGGCGATACCCATTCTTCAATCATCGATGGACTCACAACTCAGGTACTCGGCAATACTATGGTGAAGGTCGTTGCCTGGTACGATAACGAATGGGGTTACTCTTGCCGCGTCTCTGATCTCACCGCCTTTATCGCGGAAAAAGGTCTTTAGTGCTGAGGAGTCAGGCATGGCTCGGAAAATCAGGGCAGAAGAGTTTCTATTGGCCTGACTCCTCACCTCTAAGAAAAAAACACCTGGACTGAAGAGTCATGATACGGTCCTTCAGTCCAGGCATCACTTCACTGAGGTGTTAGCGACTAGAGCAAAATCAGATACTGCTGACGAAGTCTGTGGCATCGAGAGGTCACCTCACCCCCCGACAAAAACAGGGGGAATGGCAGGTATGATGCTCCTGCGCCATGCCCGCCCATTCCTCCTAACTAGCCCGGGTAAGGGCTTGCGCCCGGAAGAGTGCTAGCCAGCAGTATCAAATCAGAATTGACTTATAAGGGAAACCTATGTTTCACGTGAAACATTAGTAGGAGACAAATTTGAATAAGCAAACGCTCCGCGACAAAGATGTATCCGGCAAACGTGTACTGGTGCGCGTAGATTTTAACGTTCCTTTGGACGATCGGCAGAAAATTACCGACGATACACGCATTCGCGCAGCACTGCCTACCATTACCTACCTTCTCTCACACAATGCTGCTGTCATCTTGATGTCCCATCTGGGCCGTCCTGACGGTCAGATAGTAGAGAAGCTACGTCTAACTGCTGTAGCGACTCGGTTGAGCGAGTTGCTACAGCAGAACGTACTTACAGTTCCCGATGCGATCGGACCTGAGACGGTCGAGGTCGCTCAAATGTTGCAGGCCGGTCAAATTTTGCTGTTAGAAAACCTGCGCTTCCATAAAGCGGAGGAGAAGAACTCTCCCGAGTTCGCTCAACAACTGGCCAGTCTTGCCGATATCTATGTTAACGATGCTTTTGGAACTGCCCACCGTGCTCATGCCTCTACCGTAGGCGTCACAAACTATCTGCCTGCGGTAGCCGGTTTCCTGGTGGAGAAAGAACTCAATTTCCTGGGATCAACCCTGGAAAATCCCCAACGTCCTTTCGTAGCAATTGTGGGCGGTGCCAAGGTCTCCGACAAAATCGCCGTTCTGGAACGTCTCATCAATATCGCCGATGCTGTTCTGATCGGCGGAGGTATGGCCAACACGTTCTTGAAAGCTGAAGGCTACGAGATCGGGGCCTCTCTTTTTGAAGAAAGTAAGTTAGAGGTTGCCCGGAAGCTGCTCAAGCAGGCTCAAGGACGCGCTATGCCATTCGTTCTACCCATCGATGTGGTTATTGCTGACCGCTTTGCTGCCGATGCAAAACATCGCATAGTGGCGAGCAACGACGTACCAACGGATTGGCGTATCCTGGATATCGGTCCCGCTACGGTCGAGAGTTTCCGTATCGCTCTGGATAACGCAAAAACGATTATCTGGAATGGCACACTGGGAGTTGCTGAGATGCCCGCCTTCGCTGGTGGAACTCTGGCTATGGTTGAGATGCTGACACAACTTACAAGCTCCGGTGCCACTACCATTATTGGCGGAGGTGACTCCGCGGCGGCGGTTGAGCAGGTCGGAGCGGCTGATAAAATGACCCATGTCTCCACTGGTGGAGGCGCTTCATTGGAATTTCTGGAAGGACGCGTCCTGCCCGGAGTAGCTGCATTACAGGACAAAAACTGATGGCACTACCAATACGTGATGCCATTATCGCTGGCAACTGGAAAATGAACTATGGCCCAAAACAGGCCGCACAATTCACCGTGGATATTATCTCGGAACTGGGTATGCTGATGAACCACTACCCTTATGTCCTTTCTATTCTCTGTCCACCTGCAATTTCACTGATGGCCGTCTCCGAAGTGCTGGAAGCTCATCTTTTCCGTCATATCGAGTTGGGCGCTCAAAATATGTACTTCGAAGAGAAGGGAGCTTTCACTGGTGAGACCTCACCCTCTATGGTACAGGAGCTGTGTACCACGGTGATTCTGGGTCACTCTGAACGCCGTATCTACTTCAGTGAGACCGATGAGCTGGTCAATAAAAAAACGCTCTCGGCTTTCCATCACAATCTGCGCCCTATTGTCTGTATAGGCGAGACGCTTAAACAATATGAAGCTGGCGAGACCGAGACGGTGATTCGCACACAGGTGCAACAGTGTCTGACCAACATTCCTGCTGAACATACTTCCACGCTGGTCGTGGCCTATGAACCAATCTGGGCCATTGGTACGGGCAAAGCTGCCACCGCCGAGGGGGCAGGACAGGTTGTCTCTCTGATCCGTAGCCTCTATGGCGAGATGTATGGGAAGGAGGCAGCCAGTGCCTTACGTATCCTTTACGGCGGCAGTGTGACCTCCGCTAACATCGCCGAGTTTATGACTCATGCTGATATCGATGGAGCACTCGTCGGAGGAGCCAGTCTAAAACCAGACTTCGTCCAGATTGTGCGAAAAACAATCGAGACTATGCAATAGGGAATTTTGATAGTTTGAAATAAAGTCACATAGAACCCTAAGGCATGCTATAATACTGATATAGTGCTGAATTACCCGGCTAGCCGCCGTATACAAAGGGGTAACCGATGTCGAAGAGTATCTTAATTATGGACGACGATCCTACAATCGCCGACTTACTACGTGAGGCGTTGGCAGATGAGGGATACGAAACCCATATGACAACACAAAGCCTGCGTTTCTTTGATGCAGTCACCGAAGTTCAGCCTGACCTGATCTTGCTAGATCTGATGATGCAGTATCTGGACGGTCGTGATGAGTTGAGACTGATGGAGATGGGCGCTTTTAATATTCCGGTTATCGTTGTTACTGCCTTCCTGGATGCGGATAAAGAAGCCGATGAGTTCCGCAAAGCAGGAGTTGTGCATATTGTTTACAAGCCCTTCGATCTGGATCAACTGGTAGAACTGGTCAAAGAAACCATCGGCGAACCATAAAACTATAAGGAAGTGTGCATGAGCGCAAATGTCCGCATTGCCCTGGACGCGATGGGAGGCGATCACGCTCCGGGCGAGACTGTACTTGGGGCTATCGAGGCTGCCCGTGAGTATGGGATTGGAGTGTATTTAGTCGGCAGAGAAGACCCCATTAAAACCGAACTTGCAAAACACGATGTTCAGGGACTCGATCTTCCTATTATCCATACCGACGAGGTTATTTCTATGGATGATCACGATCCTGCCCGCGCTGCTCGCAATAAAAATACATCTATGGCACGTGCCGTCCAATTGGTGAAGGATCACGAGGCCCTGGGAGCCGTCTCGGCGGGCAATAGTGGCGCGATGATGGCCGCCTCACTTTTCACGCTGAAACGACTGGCTGGCGTTGAGAGACCCGCTCTGGGCGGGGTCTTTCCTACCCACGATGGCATCTGCCTGGTCATTGATATGGGCGCAAATACGGACTGTAAACCTGAGTTTTTACAACAGTTCGCTGTTATGGGTTCAATATATATGGAACGCCTCTTTCATATTAACAACCCGCGTGTCGGTCTCCTGGCAAATGGTGAGGAAGAGGGCAAGGGAAATGAACTTGTGCAGATGACGCATCGCTTGCTGAAACAGAACGCATCAACGTTGGGTCTGAATTTTGTCGGCAATGTGGAGGGACGCGATCTACCTGCTGGCGCTGTAGATGTGCTTGTCTGCGACGGCTTTGTGGGCAATGTAGTGCTGAAGTTAAGCGAAGGTCTGTCAGAGACATTGATTGATCTGATCAAAGCCGAGATTGCCAGCGACCTGGTGGGTAAAGCCGCCGGGGCAGTTATACGGCCACGCCTGCGCAAGTTAGTAAAACGTCTGGACTACGCTGAGTATGGCGGTGTTCCGCTATTGGGCGTGAATGGAGTCGCGATCATCGCCCATGGCCGCTCACGGGCCAGAGCCATCAAAAATGCACTGCGTGTGGCACGTCAAACGGCTGAAACAGATGTTGTAAACGCAATTACCACTGGCCTGGCGCGTTTGCGTGAAGATAATCGAGGAACCGAGTCTGTTGTAGGAGAGGTTCCCTCGTCGTAGGAAAGAGAGATGTGGGGAGAGGATGGACCATTTAAATGGTCCATCCTCTCCCCACATCTCTCTTTCCTATAATTCCTTTTTCTGCTTCTTTGCTGCACTTCCCATCTTTCCAATGCGGCTGTAAAAATCCGGGTCCTGATTCTTCTTAGTGGCGTTTCCGCCCTTCTTGCCCATGGCCGCGAAATGTTCCGAGCCGTACTTGCTGCGATTGGCTGCACCACCTTTGCGAGCAATATCTCGATAGTATTCACTGCCACGTTTCTCTTTAAGTTTTCGGCCTCCCTTTTTACCTATTTCTCGATAATAGTCCTTGCCGTACTTATCGCGAACTACGTTCCCCCCTTTGCGGCCCGCCTCCGACGTTGACATGGGAGTTGGTTTCTCCTCGGCTTCTTCTGGCAACTTCTTGCTCCCCTTTTCCAGGTCTTATGTCTTTGCCTGATTGATAACCTGGACTATAAAGATAAAAGTAACTCCTCAGGATCTCCTTTATCATAACCACTTATAATAGTTATCATAAAAGATGAGGCTGGCAATGCATTAAGCGTCCTTGCTCCTGATCCTGTAACCCCATCCATCACATCGGTTCTCTCAACTGACTCTGTCACAAAAGATGAAGAAAAATGAAAAAAACAGGCTTTTACCTGCTGAGGAAGTATATGTGAAAGCTCTACTTGTGTCAACGGAAGTTGTACCACAGAAAGTACCCAACCTTTCTAACTGACTCCGAAAAGGTAAGCAAATGAGCGGAGTAGGCCTGGAATAACGTGCTTAAAGCGTTATTTCAGGTATACTCCGCTCAAATTTTGTGGAAGTTGAGAAAACGCATATGGGCTATGCGAGAAGTCCTGTGCACAGAAACCTCAGGATAAGAGAGGAAGCAAACCAGGTGAAACAACTGGCAACTGGCGATAGATGTCAGCTCCGTTGAGAGGAGCACGCCAGCTTTTGACTGTCTCCAGATCACACAAAAAGTTCTGTTGCAGGTCAATCTTTAGTGCGAGCCAGTAGAGACTGATAGCGCGACGCATAAAGCCGATATCGTTCCGAGGTTCAATACGGTCCAGATCCTCGAAAAAGAAACCGCAACTGGTAAAGCTGTATTGTTGGTAGTACTGAGCCTCCAGCAATTGCATAGTGCGTGTGATCAGGCGTTCGTCGGCAGGTGGTTGTTGACCCTTTCCAAAGCGAGTCCAGAAGCTTTCCCTTGACTCCCAACCGTTACGAATAGGAAGATAGGCATCGCGTGCTTCCCAGGGATCTGTCAGTACCTCGGATGCGAAGCGCTCAAACAGATTATCCCCCTGTTCAGCTACATGTTCGAGGGCCTGACGAAGGGTACTCTTCCAGGAAGAAGCGCCTTCAGTACACTCACAACCATCGCCCCAGCGGGCAATGCCGTGACTACAACTCCAGGCACTCGGGAGACGCAGTTCTACTTCATGGGTCGCGGGATACATTTTCATGTAGCGTTCGAGATTACAGATCTCAAAGCCAGAACTCTGGGCACCAACGTTGATCAGATGCGTCAGAAACTTATCGCGCCAGGGCCGATGGTGACCGTAAAGTTCGCCATCGGTAGCGATTAAAATCAGTTGCGGCTCACCTGCCTCACGTTTGCTTCTTACCAGCTGGTCAGGCAGGTAACTGGCAGCAAAACGATCTGCGTTACTTGTAGTATTCCAGTCAAAGGAAACCCCACCTGAGAGGGCCGCATTAAAGAAAAAGACAGTGATACTACGTCCATCTCGTAGAGGAACCAGATAAGGCTCGGAGGGATCGACTGGCCATGCCGCCTGCCAGGGGGCAAGCACAGTATAGGTAATGCCATGTTGGGCCAGGATATCCAGACATTCCAGATCGATCGCGGTCTCAGCGAGCCACATACCAGTAGCCTCACGTCCATAGAGATGGCGAAAATCGCTCAATCCCCAGCGAATCTGCGTATATCTGTCGCGGGTGGTGGCCAATGGCAGGATCGTATGATTATAGGCCTGTGCCATTGCATTGCCTACGCCGTAGCGTGCTACATGCTGGCGATCTGCTTCAACGATCCGCTGGAGGGTTTCTGGATGAGTCTGTTCAAGCCATGAGGCAAGAGTTGGGCCAAGATCGAAGTTGATGAAGTCAAAATTCCCTGCTTCGGCGTTCGGCGCATAGCACTCCAGGTAAATCTTCTCGTTAAAATTGGCAAAGGGAGTGGCGGCAGCCTCTTTCGGAATCTGACCTGTAAAAGGGTTCTCACGCGGGGGTTGGTAGAAATGCCCATGGAGACAGAGATAAGCCTCACCGGACTCTTTGCCACTTATGAGTTTACTTGGTTGGATCTGTTCGAGCATGAAATTCCTCTCACTGGTTAAACAAACAGAGGGAGGATGGTCCTCCCTACTCTCCTCTCTTCTATTGCTTCAGCAACATAAAAAAGATTTCTTTGGGAGACTTCGAACCATAGCAGCAAAGCCTTGTATCCCTTTGCTCCATTACCAGCAGGCTGTCTTCTTTTAAAGATCTGCTTCCTGGCTGAGCGCTGGTATACTCTGGTTTAACGTTGTCTGTTGTTGACACGTATAAAGACGGTCAAAGGTTTTTTTCAGAGCTGACTTTGTAGTTATCTCAAGGCTTCGCGAAAGTCGCGCTCTTCCCCCACCCACCCTTTTTGGATGGTCGGTGACAGCGCGACTGCGCTACCACCAACCATCTTATTCTCGTGGAGAGGGGTCTGGTAAAGGCAATACAATGACTTTTGAGTAACTCTGGTAGTTATCCGCCCTGTGCGCGGACAACTACCAGGCCGAAAAGAGATGTAGCGAGAACATCAATGTGTTGCTTTTCCTTCACTTCCCGCTAAGAAGATCTCTCTACTCTTTTAAACGCTGGCAAGCCAGAAAATTCGCAGTACGATATAATTCAGGCGCTCATACCAATCTGATGATCGTGAGAGCGATTCTGAGCGCTCATTAAAAACTCTTCATAGGCCTCGCGTAACTTGGGGTAGCGCAAGAGAAAAACCCCGGCATACTCCTGAGTTAACGGACGAGGCTGATGGAGCAGATGCATATTCACGTCCTTGAGCAACCGACTCCCTTTTTTCCCATTGCAAGAACGGCAGGAAGCAACCAGATTTTCCCAGGTACTTTGTCCACCGCGGGAGCGTGGAATAACGTGATCGAGAGTCAATTCTCGTGAACGCTTTCCACAATACTGGCAGGTATCCTCGTCGCGAAGCAGGATGTTGGCTCGGGTCGGATGGAGGGCCATACGAGGAATGCGTACATTGGCAAGCAACTGTACGATTACGGGGCGCTCCTGATCCAGACGCCTGGCTTGAATGCTCTCCTCAATCAGCTGACGTACAGTCTCATCTACAAAAGTCACTTTTTGTTTTGACAAAAGCACAATGAGACGACGCTCAGGAATGACGGAGAGAGGTTGGAGTGAAGAATTCAGTACAAGTACAGGCATGAATGACTTCCCTTCCTCTCTGTCAGGACCAACTATCAAGAACAGGCAGCGAGGAAGAAGCTAGAGATCTAATGCCGGATGGGAGTAACTCGGACTCCTCAGCTTCTATCGCCGTCTGTAGCGACGACTGGATGGATAGGGACGGAAGTGTCTGGCACGACCAGGGGATTGTGGCACCGCGAGCATCTCATCATTCATGAACCGGTGTTCCTCCTCGGAACACGAGTACATGAAAGCCGAGTACATCCAATTTCGATACATGGATGCATCGATCTGCTCTGCTCGCATTGCTCACTCCTTTTTAAGAAATCTGCATATGGTTTCGGTAACCACGTGCCATCCTGGTCGGGGTGAGAGGACTTGAACCTCCGACCTCAGCGTCCCGAACGCTGCGCGCTAGCCGACTGCGCTACACCCCGAAAATCCTTCGTGCAAGCAATTCGCTGGCCCTTACCAGTGAATCGTTTCAAAGTATCCGAACCTCTATAAAAGGTCGGACAACTCCCATGCTCTGGACTTAGTATAACATACTTCGTCAAGTTCTTACAATAGGAAAATTCTTGCTTCACAAGGCAGAGCTTATTCTTCCTCTCTTCTATTAAGAAACGTAAACCAAAACTACTTTAACTCAATGCTTTTACCACTCTTCCTCCAATAGATCAGCATGGGCGAATGTGTTATACCCTTCGGGGGTATACTTATTATTAGATTAGATATACTTATTCCACCTGGAGCTTACTAATTAACTACAAAATCAGGGTTTCTCAAAAGTCACTTTTCAGCCTTGACCAGACCTCCCTCTCCAGGCCAAAAAGAGGATCGAAGATAGTGTAGTTGCGCTGTCTCCAATCTTCCAAAAAGGGTAGGTGGGAAAAGAACGACGTTTGAGAGGAGGGTCAGGGTACTCTTGTATTGAGATGATGACTGGTGAAAGGGTTTTACAGGTGAAGAGAAAAAAATCGACTATTTTGACTGCTCTAGCTATTCTTGTGACGGCTCTGCTCGCCACAGGTGTATTGAGTCTGACTATTCCACGAAGTTCGTCTGCTAAAAATCTTCCTCCTCCTCAGACGCGAAACTTTGATCTCTATGTACGCGATAATTTTTTAAACACGCCTGATGGCAAGAAGATATGGGTGTTTGGGTACACTTCTGACCCCAAAGGGAAGGCTCAGATACCTGGACCCTCTATTATTGTCAATCAAGGAGACACTCTCAATATCACGCTGCATGACGATCAGGACCCTACTGATACAAAACTCAATCCTGGCGGCGATGGACATACCATTCACTTACACGGTATGGATGTCCCCAGCCAGTATGATGGCGACCCAATGACGGCTCCCGGCGGTCATGGCGTCATGGAACACACGGCGTATACCTACCATGTCGTGGCGAACGATGCCGGTACCTACTGGTATCACTGCCATGTTGAGGCCGCTGAACATATCCAGATGGGAATGTATGGAGCTATTATTATCCGGCCTCGCGGTGAACCCAACCGCGCATATGCCGGAACTCCTGCCTTTGATAAAGAGTATACGTTTGTGCTGAGCGATATGGATAGCACCGCACACGACGAAGATTACAATGCCCTCTATCGAGGCAAGCCTGGCGATAATGGCTTCAATTGGACTCAGTATGTTCCCAATTACTTTTTCATTAATGGCAAGTCCTGGCCTGATACTATGAATGATCCAAACGATAATATTACTGCGACGATCGGCCAGACAGTTCTTGTTCGCCTGATCAATGCTGGTTATGTGGACCATTCGATGCATTCTCATGGCTACCATTTTACGGTGATCGGAACCGATGGACGCGCTCTGGCACAGCCCTATGAAAAAGATACGCTGGATATTGCGCCAGGTGAGACCTATGAGATCCTTTTCCACTTTAATCAGGTTGGACGCTTTATGTTCCATGACCATTACGAGCAGAATACAACGAACAATGGGGCATATCCCGGCGGAATGATGACGATGATTTCGGTGAATAATCCGAACGGTTCTAACCCTATTCCAGTGCCTGGAGCGACTATGGCTCCCGCCCCCAATATTACGCCCGTTCCCACTCACAAAGATCCCGATCAGAATTATTAAGCAAGGAAAAGGAAAGAGATGAACTGGAGGGCCGCGATGCGGTCCTTCAATTCATCTCTTTCCTTTCCTTGCTTATGTGTAATTATCGTTGCCACTTGCGGCTGTAGATAAAGAGTTCACGAAACGCTCGCACAATGACGCTCAATTTTGCGCCCGTGGCTTTTCCACCCTGACGAGGGAGGTGGTGCACAGCGATCTCTCTGATGGTGCACCCTGCGCTATTGAGCTTGTAGAGCAGCTCGGCGTTGATCATAGCCCCACGTGTTTCGAGTGGATGGTCGTGCAAGAAATTGGTACGCAAAATTTTGAAAGCGCAGTCAATGTCATGCACACGTAGGCCCAGAAACAGGCCAACGATCAGTTTCCAGCCCCAGGCGTTAAGCTTACGCATCCACGTGTCCTGGCGCTTCAGGCGGTAACCAATCACCGCATCATATTCGTCGATAAAAGTCAGGAGCGGTTCCAGATCGCGAATATCAAACTGGCCATCTGAATCCATGAAAAGGGTCAGTTCTTCAGTCGCAGCCGCGAAGCCATCAACCAGCGTTGCTCCATAGCCCTGGTTGCGTTCGTGAGTAATCACCCGCACTCTTGGATCGACGGCTACCAGACCGGCAAGGATGCTCGCGGTGCGGTCGGTGCTGCCATCATTGACTGCAATTACCTCAAAGTCCTTGACATGCTCAGCCAGTACATGAACTGCTTGCTCAATGGTGGTGGCGATAATCTGTTCCTCGTTATAAACTGGCAGGACAAGGGAGAGACTATGGGTCGTGGGCAAAGATCTGGCGGTTGTCGTCTGGGATAGATGGACAGGTATCTGAAAGGGAAACTGCTTCTGCCGGGTGCATTCCTGGTCGCTCAGTGAGGTCTCTCGGGAAGATTGCACGAAGACCCACAGACGCATACCCAGGTAAGAGATCAGAACGGTGCAGCCGATGGCTCCAACCTTGGAGATATTTGTCCAGAGGGCAGGGCTGATCTGGCTCGGATGCAGGGCACCATTGAGCAACCACAGGAAGAGATCGTTACAGACAAGCGCCACCACCGTAGTCAGGCTGAAGCGTTCCACCTCACGCAACGTGATGCGTCCACTACGTTGAAAGGTCCAGTAGCGATTCAGAACAAAACTATTGAGCGCACCAAAGGCGTAAGCGAAGGAATTGGCGAGCAAGAGCAGGGCAGTGTTGTGTTGTACCGGCCAGATCCAAAGCAGACAATTCAGTAGCAGTACATCAATGAGTGTATTTACACAGCCAACCAGGCCAAAGCGCAGGAGTTGCCAGATTGTTCTGACTGGCTTTTTCTCGGGAGTTCTGGTGGGTAAGGCGTCTGTCCTCTCTGGCAGAGGCGTTGGCGCTCGAAGTTCTATAGCTGGCATAATACAAGGACTCTCTTTCTACGATGGGGCAATAGGAAATCTCTTTTCAGGATTAGCTACTTCTTTCTCTTACGGGTAGCGCTTCGCTCCTGATACGTGTTTATGTCTGTTGTTGAGACCAACACGAAGTTCATTCGAACTTTCACCCGTAAGGGTGCGGGTGATGGTTTGAAAAAGAGATCCTCAGTCCAGGAGGGACTATCGTTCAAATTTTCCGTCAAGTGTGAGATCGATACTCGCAGGGTTTCTCAAAAGTCGTTCTTTTCCCACCCACCCTGTTTGGAGGATTGGAGGTAACGCGGTCGCGCTGCCTCCAATCCTCTTTTTTTACCTGGCGAGGGGGGTCCGGCAACGGCTAAAAAGCGACTTTTGAGAAACCCTGTGACACGTTCAGCACCCATGGAATGGAGCTTTCTCGTCCTTCGCTTAGCTGGCGGCAGAGGATGAGCAATAATAGAGGCTACCAGCCGCGCCCGTAGCAGTGGTACGCTGAGACGAACTCCACGCGCTTGCTGGCACAGCACTACAATTGCTCGTGACCCAGGAGGACAACGAACTCGAACCAAAGCCGCCAAAGCCTCCTCTACCACTTCCAGTTCCACTGAGCAGGAAGTAGTGGACAGAGTTGTTCTTGATGAGGGATTGAAGAGTACCAGTGGTTAGAATTGGATCGCTACCACTAAACCCTCCCATGGCCATTACCGGCCTGTTCGATGCAAGAATGATCGGTTCTGCCGCAGATGCACTTGGCGTCGCCACCAGAAACGTTGTGCTACCCTGATGCGCCTCCAGGTAAGAGAGGAGGGCCTGGTTGACCTGAGCGCTACCATTCAGATTGAAACCGCCCGTGCCTGCTCCCCCTCCTGCTCCCGCGCGACCATTCCCCTGAAAATCAAAGCGTCCAAACTCGTTTCTCGATCTATTGCCTTGTCCACCAAAGCCTGGATTCCCACCACCGAGCGCAAAACCGTTTCCTGCGCCATTTGTGGCGTTAGGACCCGCAGTCGGAAACGATGATTCGGCGTTCGTTATGACGGAGTAGCCAGCCCAGATTGTCGGAGCCAGCAGCAAAACAAACAGACCGGTAGTCACGGCTACCCTGACCAGCAATACCCCGTTTTTGTGTAACCGCAGCGGTGGGAGAAGACCAAAGATTATCAGAGCGAGTATCACCAGGACGGTCACTACTCCGATCAGAGGACTCATCCAGCTCGCCCAGGTTGGATAGCTCGCCAGAATATAGATCTGTGCTCCTGCGGTCAGTGCCAGTGAGCAGGGAAGCAACCAGCCGCGCCAGCCACCTCGACGATAATCCTGCCACATGACGACCAGGCCGATACCGACAAGCGCACACAGACCTGGAGCCAGTTCAGTCATATAGTACTGGTGGAAGCTCCCATCCAATGTAAAGAAAATGGCCATGGCCAACAGCCAGAAACCCCACAGGATCATTCCTAACTGCTGCCGATCTCGCTGAAATCTGAAACGCCTCTGCCAGACCAGCGCAAGAATCGCCAGGAGAGCGAACGGTAAAAGCCAGGCAATTTGTCCGGCCAGGGAGGAGGTATTGAAGAGACGGAGTGGATCAAGCGAACCCAGCTGGAAAGCTGCGCCAGTTGAAGACAAATTGGTCTGAGGGGTAGGAATCGCGCCTCGACCGCCAAAGGCTCCATTTCCTCCCAGACCGAAGATGTGCAAGCGACTCAGACCATTGTAGCCGAAGGCCAGACTGACCTCAGAATTGGTCTGTGTCGAGCCAACGTAGGGACGCAACGAGGACGGAGTGAGATCCACCGCTACGGCCCAGGAGAGCGAGAGGAGCAGAACCACCAGTCCGGCCAGCAGTAGATGCCAGATGCGCGTCCAGATCTTCCGCGGTGCGCACAGCAGATAAGTCATCACAAGAGCCGGTACAACCAGATAGGCCTCAGCCATTTTAATGTTAAAGCCAAGTCCCACAAAGGCCGCGCTCAGCAACAACCAGCGCAGTTTCCCCGTCTCCGCAGCGTGGATTACGGCCCAGGCCGCGAGCAACAATGCCAGTGCCAGCGTGCCATCAATCGTATTATTGCGGTTAGTCACCACACTGATCGGAGTCACGGACAGTGCCAGGGCCGCGATCAGTCCAGCCACAACGCCAAAATGGCGGCGCACCAGATAATAGAGGAGCAGCACTGCAAGCACGCCGCAGAGGGCCTGAGGCAGAAAAAGGCTAAAAGCAGTGAAACCGAAGATTTTGGTGCTCAACGTTTGCAGCCAGAAACCGAAGGGAGGCTTGTCAATCGCGACAAAGCCTCCTGGATCAAGCGAGACAAAGAAAAAATTGTGCCAGCTATCACCCATACTTTTCACGCCAGCGGCATAGTACAGATTTCCATAGCCGTTTTGACCGAGTTGAAAAAAGTCCATAAAGATCGCAAGCAGCCCAACAGCTCCCAGAGCGATCCACTCCCAGAGAAGGGGTTTTTCCATCTTCGAAGTCTGAGTTTCATCTATTGTCGGAGGTAGCGGCAAGCCACTAGTCGCATC
>DAOTTL010000603.1:0-12048 GCA_034438135.1 Ktedonobacteraceae bacterium
AAACTTGCTGGTTGCTCTGAACTCGATACGGGTGCTTTAACCCTGGGAGATGTTTTACAGCAGTTAGGTATGGCTGCTGCTGCGCAGATCGAGGCGGCTTTTCAACGTCAGTTGCAAGATGCCTTTGGCAAGAGGATTGGTGAGCGTCTGATTGAGATGCAAGTGATCAATGAAGCGCAACTACGTGAAGCTCTGCGTATCAAATCGCTCTGGACCATGCGCGAACTGAGTCTCTGGAAGGACGGTACCTATGAATTTGCGGCTATCCCGGACAGCAAGAATATTCTTCCTTATGGAGAGGAGCCACTCGGCCTGGAGGTAATGGGAGTGACTATGGAGATGGTGCGCTACTCTGACGAATGGGACCAGCTGTTTCCATTTTTGCCTCTGGGAATGCAGACCTCTCTCCATATGGTTCCAACCATTCCTTATGCTATGAGCTTCGATGCTCGTACACTTGAAATACTTGGGGGCATCAGTCGCTACCATTCGGTGCGCAAGATAGCCAGTGGTTTACGGCGCGGCGAAATGGATATCGCTCGTGACCTCGCCAGACTCGTACAACTGCATCTAGTCAATGTTCTTCCTTCTCCTTCAGGTGCAGCCGGAAGTGGGGGTGGAGTTCATCTTCCTGAACCTGCCGAAATGTTGCGTATGGAGCACTTTGAACTGATGTATCTGATCAGTCGAATGGAACAGCACTGGAACCGTAAAACCACTCCCATGGATCAACTACCTGCCCTCGCAGAGTTTGTAAACTGGACGATGGGAGCGCTGGCCGAAGCCTGTCAAGCCAATGGAACAGAACTAGACCCCAACACTCTAGAGTCGTTGCTCACTCGTAATAATCTCCGCTACATGGGCAATTATCGGTTCATCATTGTCAAAAATACTATTGATGTGGACAATTTCACTTCGCTCTGCCACGAAGTGATGCGCGGTGAGATGCAGAAGGCCAACGATTTCTACGAAGAAGGAGCACTTGTGCTCCAGCGCATTCTCGCCTGCATCTTCGACTCGATTAACTCGCGTATCGTCTCCCTCTCTGAACGTCTGGAGAACCAGGAAGTCTGGGAGGCTATGTTCGATCAGTTTGGCCTCCCACATTGACCGGTCCTGGTTACTCTAGCGGACGAACATCAAGCTTTTTAAAGAGAACCTCAACCAGATTATGCTCCTCTGGATTGCTCAAAAGGAGATCGGTGCGTCCAATAGGAGTAACTAGAGAACCATCCATGCTAACGGGACCGGTACTACGGATGGCATAAGGGTTGCCGCCGAGCCAGCGAATTGGCTCAATGAGTGTACCAAGCGGGATCGAGATCAAGAGATATTTTCCTCGTAACTCTTCGCCCAGATCCGCCAGATGTAACAGCAACATTTCACCGTCCTGAGTCACACTGCCCTCAAGAGAAGCGGACCGTAAAGGGATCCCTGGCAAACCGTTGGGACGTGAGGCTGCATCGATGCGGCGCAGCGTGCGACCTCGTGCGCCACTTCCACTGCCAACAACAGCCGAGTAGGAGTGGGTTACTTCCATAGGGGGAGAGTTTGCTTCATACAAGCTCGCAACCTCAACTAGATCGCGCAATGCTCGTTGACGCAGCGTTCCCTGCATAATATGCCGACTTATTTGCATCGTTTGTTGTAAAAGGGAACGTCCCCATGCATCCTGATTTTGATCAGTGTGATGGGATTGACGGAGAATCGTTCTGGCCTGACTGATCAATAATTGGCAGAGAAAAACGAGCAACCTGGGCGAAGTAGTGGCGAGACTGGCGGAAGAAGGTGGACGCAGGGATATTGCAGCTCGCGTTTCCCCGTTCAAGGCAACATCAAGGGCATCGTAGATTTCCAGGTAGGCGCGATGACAGGTAGGACAGGCGATTAAATGAAAAAGCAGAGGTGCATAATGGGTAGTCGCTGTAGGATCATGCTTTAATAGAGCCAGGGCAAAATTGGGAATTTGTGGATAGAACGGAGAATGATAATGTTCACTCGGAAAATGAGCATCCTCACCTATCTGCCTATCCTCACTCTCAACCTGTTGGGAAGAATTGAGCAGCAGGTGATGTAGCCATTGTGCCAGAGGAGTATATTTATGCTGTTGGTCAGATGTGTCCACAAATTGATCGCTCATAGAAGCCTCCAAGGTATCTGCTTACTCATTCTCATAGAAGCGGGTCATTTGTTTCCGCTGGGTCGGGGTAAGAGAAACGATCGCCTCCCCCTGCCAATTGAGCAAGCCAGCATTAGTGAGATAGCGAAGACCCGTTTGCACCTCCCTTAAGGAAAGATTCTCCTGCGTCAGGGTCTGTAGAGAAACCGCCAGTTCGCCGGTTCCGCTGGATTGTGTTCCATATTCTGTTAAACGGATAGCAACCATAACTGCCAAATTTGTGCTATTTTTCTGCAAGCAGAGACGAAGCTTCTTATGTGCATGATCTTTATGCTGGCTGAGATGGGCAATTTCTACGCCCTCGTACGTGGTAGCAAGATCTGCCTGTACCTCTTGTATGAGCTCATCTGCACCCAATTCTTGCAATTCCTGAATGACGGCCTGCAACTGCCGTGGTGCAACACTTAGAGCCTCAATGCATTTTTTAAGAATTGTGCGCAATGATTCTTGCGTGACAACCTCCATTGCGGCTGTCTCGGGGTTAGCAAAAGGGATTGTGCCCCAGAATGGTTCGACTACAGCATTGAGAGGATCATTCTCATCGTCCTGGTTTCCCTGTGCCTCGATTTCGCCTGTTGTACTTATTGGGATGCGTTTGCGGCGTAAACGATCAATAGATTTGTTTTGCACCATTCGATTTAGAAAAGTATAAAATTGTGCATTACTCAGTTCATCCAGAGCAGTTTTGGGGGCATGATCGCCACCACCCAGGAGTTGGATGCGTGTAAGATGCTCAATAACGTGTCCAACTACCTGGTCAACCTCGAAGGCATCAAAAGCCAGCGGCCCAAGATAACGTTGAGCACGGTGTTGGAGATACGTACAGAGGACGGGGTAGCTTTGTTCTAAGCGATACCTTAGGTCGTTGGCTGAAAATGACATTCCGAAAAAACCTCCGCGTGCAGTGTCTCTCTAGCCTGCCGCAATTCATTTCTATTTTAACATGGTATTTTCCTCATGGCTATTAATAAGGGGATCAAATCAGGACTGGTGAGAAAAAGCATAGAGTGCAGAGCTTGTTACACAAGTTCTGCACTCTATGCTTGATACCATTCAGGAGAAACTGCGATTTTAACCTGAATTATTCGATTTCGCTACGGTTTCCCATGCGCTGATGTTCGTAAGCCTTTTTAATCGCGGTCAGGCTACGTTGTACCTCGTTGCGAGTCTCAAGGAGATTGGCATAGCGGAAGTAAGCGGTGGCGGCCAACTCATGAGAGTGGGAAGCATCCAGGAGATCAAGTGCCTGCTGGAAAAGGGCATCGGCTCCCGAGAAGTCATCTGCCTGATGACGAATCTGTGCCAGAGCGATCAAAGCCTGTCCCTGAGTCTGAGGGTTATGACCGCTCTGAGCGTATTCGAGTGCTTTCTGAGCTTCCTGTTCTGCTTCGGTCATTTGCCCGCGCCTGAGCAGAAGTTCGGCCAGACTTGTATGACAGATTGAGGCTGCAACAGCATCATCGAGGTTTTGCTCAATTGTGATTGCCAGACGGTATTCTTTCTCTGCGCCATCAATATCGTTTTGTTTCTCCAGGGTTTTGCCCAGACGTTGATGGGAGAGTCCTTCGAGGCGTTGCTCATCACACATTTCGTATATGGACAGACTACGCATCATATATTCGCGTGCGATATTGAGCTTACCAAGACTTTTATAGTTTTTCCCGATGTCCATGTATTTTTGAGCAAAGCTTTTCGCGTCTCGATTCATTCCATCAAGAGTAGCAAGTGCTCGATGATAGAATGAGACAGCTTTCTCCAAATCGCCATGACGGAAGTAATCGTTCGCCAGGTTGTTGTACACATCCAGTGCAAAGACTGGATCCATAATCTGTTCATTCTCGATGGCATTATAGCACCGGAGATGGTTTTCCATCGCCAGAGTATAATTGTACAAGAGGAAGTACGCTTTTCCTAGAAGATTTCTTGCTCGCTCGCTGTACTCAATATCATTCAGGCCCTCGCCCTGAGTTACAGCGGCTCTTAAATCTACCACTGCTTCCTGATACTCTTGCATACCGAGGTGGATCTGCCCACGCAAGAAAAAGAGATGGTACGCTTGATCCGTTGTGATACGATCAGCCTGAATAGGAGTTAATAGGTCGTTCGCTTGATCGTAGATCTGCTGCTGCACCAGAACATTGGCTTGTAAAAGATCTACATCAATCTTCTGATCTGGACCAGAATCGGCTGGCGAGTATCCGACTGCTCGGGCTTCGGCTGCACCTGCTGGACTACCCTCTAGTAAGAAGGTCAGGGGCACATCGAGGCGTTTGGCCAGGATAGAAAGCGCTTTCAATGAAGGGCGAATTTTCCCACGTTCGATTGCCGAAATATAGGAAATAGAGAACTCTGGTGCTGCGAGTTGAGCTTGAGTCAGTCCAAGCTTTGTGCGCACTTCGCGTATATTAGTTCCTACTCTGGCAGCAACCGCTTTCCCTACATTGGCCGTCTCTGTTAAAGCCATACGAACGTATCCTTTCGTGAGGAGGGGGTAAATCCTCATAACTATATTTGCGCTGATTTTACACGCAATCCCCTAGAAAGCGCGTATTTGAGGATAAAATTGCAGTTATGTAATCTTTTTCTACAAAATATCTCATCCAGCGCTGTCGAATCAGCTTAGTCTATTATAAACGAAATTCTCTGAGATTGCAAGGAAATATAGTATAATGATGGTGAGACTTTTAACACGATCAGCATAACAAGATTTTTTGTTTATAATTTCGTTTATAACACCACTTATAAATCAAGTGAAAATAGTTTAGTAGCACATTTATTAAAGCGTATTCAGTATTTCAAAATTTTTATGCAATGAAAATATGTAAGCTATTCAGTAAATCGTCAAGCGCAAGAAAACTTTGCGGAAGCTTAAATAGAGTTCTCTATTTCTTCGCTCTTTACTTTCGATGCATTTGATCGAGCACGTAATAAGGTCTCCGGAATAGAAGTCATCTCTGATGTTTCAGCGGCTGGCAAAGCTGTCCCTCCCTCCGAGAAAAGGCAGGGCTATTTCATTCTCGTGAGGAACCCCTCCCCAGTTCAAAAAAGGATGAGTTGGAAGGGTGGTGGCCACCACCCTTCCAACTCATCTTAAACTCAGGGTTGGAGCTGAAAGCCTCTGGCTTTCGGAGAATTAAATAGCCTGGGAGAAAAGGGAGAAATGGTTGAGTTTGGAAGCAGCTCGGCTACTTCCAAACTCAACCATTTCTCCCTGAAAAGCTGGCGGCGCAACCGCCGGCAAGAGCGTTTGCTCATTTTGCCAAAATGGGGCAGGGATATGAGTCATCACTACCTTTTCTGCGCCTTGTAATGTCGCTTCTTCTTAAGAAATTGTGCATGCAAAGAAGACTAACCTGTTTTCTGATGGTGCTCGTATGCTCTCTTCCAGTAGACAATAGCCTCATGTATTCGCCCCTTTGCTTCAAGCTGACGTGCATAAATGGCGAGATGTTCACTCAGCTCTTCCTCTTTTCCTAAACGTTCGAATATGAGCAAGGCGGATTGAAAGAATTCGTCACCGGATGGATCTGCTTGTTCCCAGTAGGCTATTTCGCCTTGGATGAAGTGGACTTCGGCTGAGATAGCTGTCTCCTCAAACTGGCCGATGATGTCCCAGGCTTCGTGGGCATAAGGCCTGGCAGCATCGAAGTCATTATGAGCGATGAACCATTGTGAGAGATGGACGCAGGCACTGGCACGCGAGAGTTGATCCTCTTCTTCAGTGGCCTGCTGGTAAAGTGTGAGTAGATGAGAATATACATCTTCAGACTGATTCTGGAGTAACGCACGCCCTAAATTATGTTGGATCTCGCTGCGTAAAAGGGGGAGCCGCTGTCGATAGTTTGCCTGAAGCCATCTATAACCATAGAGAAGTGAGGGCCAGTCCTGTGCTGCTTCTTTGTATTGTTGTGATAGAGTCCAATACATCGATTTTAGCTGTTGATATGAGGTCCGTCCCTGAATTGTCACGAGTGCCAGTCGAAGATATTCTATGGATTTCTCCTGGTTGCCTCTCTGTCTATAGAGTTCTCCTATGTTTGTGTAGAGGCGCGTCAAAAAGAAGATATCGTTTGCTGCAATGGTCTCTTTGTCCAGAGAGGTGAGGAGTTCGTTTTGCAGTTTGCTGGCCTGGGCAGGATGGTGCATAGCAGTATAGACGGCGTTTTGGAGATTTGCAATATGCAGATAGAGTGGTTCGGAGGCGTCGCAAGCGAGTCTGGCGGCTTCAGCCAGCACTCGTTCGCATTCCTGTAGCTGGCCTGTCTCAAAGTAAGCCTGACCAAGTATATAGTAGCTAGAACTGTCCGCGTGAGGATTGATTTTCCGATGAATGTAAGCGTTGATCTGTTCAATGGCCTGTTCGGCGTGCCCCTCATAAATGGCGATTTGAGCTTCTAGCAAAAGCAGTTCTTTTTCTTCTCTTTGTTGAGTGGTATTGGCATTAGTATTGGAGTGCTCAACTGTCGTGACGTTTCTCACTGGAAGAAGTTCTGAGGTACTTACTTCTAAGCGTTGTGCTAAAATTTCTAGCGCTCTGAGCGAAGGCTGAATTTGACCGCGTTCAATTGCAGAGATATAACTGACCGAGAAATCGGGTTGCGCAAGCTGATTCTGAGTATATTTTTTAGCAAGGCGAGCTGCACGTATCCTTGCTCCAACTGCCTGCCCCATCAGATGAGACGAGTCTAATGGCATAGAATCCCTCCAACGCTGCAACTTTCCCTGAATGGGAAATCAACAAATAAAAAAATGTTTGTGTATTGAGTGTATAATACGTGCATACCTATGTCAACATGTGATGCGCGATCTGAGAGGTTATTTTCCCATTTTTGCTGATCTACTTAATGATAGGGCAAGTATCTCTTGTGTAAATAAAAAGCGAAAGAACGAGCAACTGTGCAAACACTCATTGCTCATCAGATCAATAATAGGAGTATAAGCGACAGAAAAAGCTTTTATAGTCTTCTGACTATGTGGATGGAGATCTTGTAAATAATTATCAATGATGGTACACTTGGCGAGATAAAGAATGCCTGAATAGAGCTTTTTTCTTGAGGATACCATATGAATATTCGTAAAAATGTGCGTCAATTGACGAATATCTTCTTGATTCTCTTCGTTGCTTTGAGCGCTGGACTGGTCTACTGGCAGGTGATTGTGGCTCAACAAGTGACTTCTAATACGAATCTAAACTCCAATCGTCAATGTACCAGTGACAATGCGCCGGTTCGAGGGAGCATTTATGATCGTAATGGAGTTTTGCTGGCCTATTCGGTCAAGAGTGATATACCAGGTCTGTGTGGATATCAACGCATATATACAGCTGCGTCCGAGGGTTTAGAGGGTCTGATTGGCTATTATATCAACCCATTTGATCGCAGTACAGGAATAGAGTCGCAGTTTAATAGCTACCTCAATGGGCAGATAGGGATCACGGGACTGGATAACACGGTCAACCATGTGCTGCATGTGCCCCCCCATGGTGATGATATTTATCTGACGGTCGATTCGCATATTGAGAAGGTTCTCGTGCAGAATTTCGCTACAGAGACCCGTATCGATGATGTTCAGGTTTTTAAGACAGATAGAGGCTCAATTGTGGTCTCGAATCCCTCGACCGGGGAGATTGAGGGTATTATCAGTAGACCGGGCTATGACGCAAATTGTGTGGTGTACTGTACTCTGGCGACTTTGCGAACCGATATGCTGGCCAAGAATTATAACATGGTGATTGGTTGTGCCTCTCCTTGTTCAATGGATCAGTTTAAGACGGCGTTGGACCAGCAGAAAGCTGCGTTGATGGCAAAACTGGGACCAGGATGTGAGCAACACAGTGACTGTACTATTGGTTCGGACTGTGAAGATAACAGTGACTGTAATCAGCTGTATCTGCGCTATATGAATAGTGATCCTGAGCAACCTCTGTTGTTCCGGCCAACACAGTCCTGTTATCCACCAGGATCAACCTATAAGACCGTGACGTTGATGGCAGCATTGGATTCGGGTGCGTTTGGGTTGCAAGACCCAGTTTTCTATAATGATCCCATGCAGCATCCTTATCCAGAGCATTTGCAGGCCATGGGACCGGTGACGGTTAAAGGCCCAAATAATAATCAGGAGACATTTCCAGCGAGCATCTCCAATATTCAAGGGTATACACACAATTTTCCGGTTACTTTGGAGTATGGTTTTTCTCATTCAGATAACATTATCTTCTTGCAAGCTGGTCTGAAGACGGGTCAGGCAAGCTGGTTGAAATATAATCAGGCGCTGTATGTGGGACAGAAAATCCCTTTTGATCTGCCAGTAAAGGTCAGTACAGTTACTCCTCAGCCGCAGTCAGGATTGTGTTCAGATAGCGCTCAACCATATACTGCGTTGAATACGACAGGGCTTGCGGAGAACTCGTTCGGGCAGGGTGTAGACTTTGTGACGCCGATGCAGATGGTTCTGGTAGACAATGTGGCGGCTGATGATGGAAAGCTAATGCAGCCGCGAGTAGTGGAGAAGATTGTAGATCCCAAGTCGCAGACGGTGCTCCAATCATTTTCTCCGCAGCTGTTGCGGCAGGTGATCTCACAGACGACGTCTCAACAAGTGCGCGACGCCATGTACAGTGTCGTTGCCTGTGGCTCAGGGTCGTTAAGTCTTGTCCAGTTGAGCTATGGCTATACTCCCTGGTCAGTGATAGGAAAGACGGGAACGGCTCAAGTTCCATTGGTCAATGGAAAAGTTCAGCCGGGCGACTCATGGTTCATTACAGCAGCCCCATATGCCTATCAATCGAATAGCATACCTCCGTTGACGATCGTAGCAATGAAGGAGAATGGTGGCGAAGGTGCGTACGCCAATGGTCCGATGCTACGTGATATCTATGGACAGATTTTTGGCAAGATTATCAAGGAGCCAACTCCGCCAATGCCCCCTGGTGGGACGGGCTTCTGTGTTGACCATGGATTTTTGCAGGCCTGATTTTTCTGCGGCTTGTAAAGCCGCCCCTCCCCCAAAAGAAAGAAAAAAGGATGAGGTTGTCAGCAGAGAAGCTGCTGACAAACTCATCCTTTTTTTTGAGATGACTCATATGGGAAGCAGCGAGAAAAGTCTCTACCTGTAAGAATTGACAGGGATATACCCGTTGAAATGGTCTGGCGGAAAAACCGGCGAAACTAGCGGTGTGATAGGAGCAAATGATGGCTATACTATCACTGTGCAGAGGAAACTACAGGCATAGTCCACTGATCTAACGGTACTGATTGTGGAACCCGGTGTCGTTAGCTCTGGAGCTGGTATCGTCCTTTTATCAACTGCGTGCGAGGCGGAAGAGCAGACGCGCCGCTTAACAGGACTATCGGATATAGTACTGCGGGACTATGTCAGTAGGGACCGGGATGCATATTGAAAGCCTTATCTTTGTCGTGGGCAAATTATTCTGAAAGAAAGATTGGCAGTTAAGCCAGGAAAAGGAGATCATTGTATGGCTCAGTGGGCATACAAAGTTGCATATATTGATTACAGGGGACGCATCTCCTGCGAGGGACTTGAGACACTGATTGGGGAGCGTGAGCGCAGGAGCACCTTTGCTCGACGTTATATGACTACGTTGGGTAAAGATGGCTGGGAACTGGTGGGTATCCAGCCATTGACAGGTAATTCGGCGTATTACGTGTTTAAACGTCCAGCGCAAGAGGGTGATTTCGTTGAGGAAGCTCCAGCAGCAAGCAGTGAGCCAGCTCAACCAACGACCAGCCCGACGGTGGAGAATGCCTGAAGGTAGGTAAAAGAGGAAGACGAGCGAGACGAGCGATATGTGATCGCCTATTTCACTCGCCTTCCTTTTTTTATTCCTATTCGGCAATCTCGTTTACCATATCAGTCAATTGACCGAGCGAGACGATGCGTTCCTCTGAGGTTTTGCCAAAGGGGGAGACGTTGATAGTTGTTACGCCAGCTTTCTGATGGAGACGGAGGCGTTCACGAACCATCTCTTTGGTCCCAATCAAGTTGGTTTTAAGTACCATTTCATCAGGAACCTCTGCAATGGCAGCTTTGCGCTCTCCCTGAAGCCAGAGGTCCTGAATACGCAGGGCCAGTTCCGCGTAGCCAGCACGCTGGAAGACCTCGTTGTAGAAATTATTTTTGCGAGAACCCATTGCTCCCATCGAGAATGCCAGCGGAACTTTCAGTCCAGGGATCAGGCGATCAAAGTCGTCAGAAAAAGCCACGAGTCCACCATTTACCACAAGATCGAGATCGGCCAGTGTACGACCAGCCTTGTGAGCACCTGCTGCGATCGGGTCAAAGAAAAGTTGTGCATGTTCTGGCATGAACGAGGTTCCCAGCCACCCATCGGCAAGTTCTCCCGTAAGTTCCAGATTCTTCGGTCCCAGGGTTGCCAGATAGATGGGCAGATTTGGCCTGGGCTGTGCATCAGGGATAAGCGCCTTTCCCTCACCGTCTGGCAATGGAAGCTGGTACATCTCTCCATTATAGGTTAGACGCTCGCCTCGTGCGATCATGCGTACAATTTCGACCACCTCGCGCGTACGTTGCAGTGGACGCGCGAACCGTACGCCATGCCAACCCTCCATTACCTGTGGTCCGCTTACTCCCAGACCGAGAATGAAGCGATCTTTGGAAAGGGCGGCCATAGCCAGTGCAGTCATACCAATCATTGCCGGTGTTCGGGAACCTATCTGTACAATACCAGAGCCGAGACGTATGCGTGTCGTTTTTGCCGCAAGATAGGCCAGAGGGGTAATTGCATCGTATCCCCAGGCTTCGGCCGACCAGGCACTTTCGACTCCAATCCGCTCTGCCTCAATACCGTAGGCTATCTGTTTCTCTAGTTGGATATCGTTAATATCGGATGCATAAGGTGCACCAAGGCCAATCGCTACTTTCATAGTAGTATCCTTTCTGAATGCGTGCCGTGGCGATGGGGAAACTGAGTCTGCTAGCAATACTGGCACATATGATAGCTATATTGTATCTCGGGGGAGGATGGGCTGCCAGGGATTTTGTGAATGAGAGAAATAAGCTAACTCTCGTTCAACAGTACAATTAACCTAGGACCCAACGACGCAACAACCGACCTAGATATCCGCCGAGGGCCGCAAAGAGGAAGCCAGTTATCACACCAAATGTAAGCAAAAGAAATGCTACTCGACCAAGATCATTGCCCGGTTGCTGGCTGGTGAGATAGCTTGAGAGGAGAAAAGGCAGACCAACCCCTACCCAGGAGAGGAGTCCATAAACGACAGCCAGAATTCTGTGCTGGTTGCCAACGATAGTAAAGGTAGTAAGCACCCCAAGGGTCAAGGGGATCAGTGCCAGCACAAGAGCACCTATAGAGTGAACAAAGAAAAAGGTAATAATCATAATGAATACGGGAATGACAATGACTATCAAAAACCGTACCAGACCCTGGAGTACTTGATCGGCATTGATCTCTCTACTCCGCACGTGTGGGTCATACCAGATGCTTAGCATTATAGCAGAAAGTAGAATAAGTACAGGAAGACAGGGTACCCAGAGCCAGATAGGAGAGGAGGCGCGATAGAAGGCCAGCAGGCCGAATTGAAGTCCAAATAGCAGTGCAATCACCATACGCAGGGATGATGGCATGTTGTATGCCATGGAGGGCGTGAAATTCGGCATCAGAGTTTTCTCCTTGTAGAGTGCTAAGCAGTGCGCATCACGAATTTGGTGATTGGTGCCTCTGGCATTACCTTGTAGTTTATTAAACCTGACTATACACGAAAATCGCGTTTCTGCCTAGTGTGAGACCACTTTTCCTAAGAAGAGGCGAGGGTGTTTGGTGGGGCGTACGCCTCATCAAACACCCTCGCCTCTTCTTCTTTTCTTCTCTG
>DAOTTL010000604.1:0-13799 GCA_034438135.1 Ktedonobacteraceae bacterium
TGGTGCGCAGTCTCAGTAAAAGCGGGATAGAAATTGTCACGAATGCTAAGGTTGAGTCGATCGAGGAGGAGGGGCAGCTTAAACGCGTCATAGCTACGACCGAGAAGGGGAAACAGACCTTCACCGGCGAATATGTGCTGATCGCGGTCAGTCGCCGCGCCAATACGAGCGGCCTGGAGACTCTGATGAAGCAGGGACTCGATACTGATCGCGGTCGCGTTCGTGTTAACGAGCAAATGGAGACAAATCTGCCTGGTATCTTTGCCATCGGGGACCTCGTACATGGCGCTGGCCTGGCTCATGTGGCCTCAGCCGAGGGTGAGGTAGCCGCTGACAATGCTATGGGCCACACGACTAAGATGGATTATCATGTCATTCCTAACCCGATCTATACCTTCCCGGAGGTGGCCTTTATCGGTCTCACGGAAGCGCAAGCCAAAGAACAATATCCTCAGGCCAAAGTCGAACGCTTCCCCTGGGCCGCAATCGGGAAAGCAGTGGCCATAAATCAGACCGAGGGCTTCACAAAAATTATCACCGGCGAATATGGCGAAATCCTGGGCGCTCATATCATCGGTCCCGATGCCACAAATCTCATCAGCGAGTACTCGGTGGCAATGCATGGCGAACTCACTACCGATGAGATTATGGAGACTATTCATCCGCACCCAACACTGAGTGAGGGATTGCGCGAGGCAGTGCTCGCGGTCGAAGGACGACCCATCCATATCGGTCCCAAAAAACAACTGGCTCGCACCCACTAATTTTTGAAGAAGTGAGGTTGTTTGGCGGGGCGTTTGCCCGCCAAACAACCTCACTTCTTTTTTAATTTCTGGCGGTAACGCCTCTTGTTGTTCGGCTTGACATGATCCGTTATGATAAATATAGATGGAATATTAGGGCACCCTAATATGCTCCTGTTTTCAGGGCTGATTATGCCTTATATCTGTGCAAATGATCCTGGAAACCAATCCGAGAGAGAGTCGAGCGGAACAAAGAACTATTATGAGCATTTTAAAAATTATCGCACAGAGGCGCAGCATTGGAAAAATGACCACCGCCGTTCCTACACGTACGCAACTGGAGTGTCTCTTAGAGGCTGCCACTCATGCACCTAACCACCATAACGCTCAACCCTGGCGCTTCTTCGTCCTGACTGGCAAAGCACGCACGGAGCTTGGAGAGGTCATCATAGAATCGCTGCTGACCCGTATGGAAAATGTCGATAACGCCTCTGGCGAGACGTTGCTGGAGCGAGAGCGCGGCAAACTGTTACGCGCTCCCGTTATCATTGTCGCTGCCGCTGAATATCCGCATCACTCTGATGAGCTGGAAATAGAGAACGTTGAGGCTGTCTCTGCAGCAGTCCAAAATATGCTCCTGGCAGCCGAAGAACTGGGTCTGGCTGCTATGTGGCGTACAGGCAAGGCAGCCTATGACACGCGAGTGAAACACTGGCTGGGACTCGCCTCACAGGATCATATCGTTGCCTTTCTCTATATAGGCTATCCCGCTATCCAGCGCTCAGAGCGACATCCTATTCCCTTCCACCATAAAACTACCTGGCTCGGGGAATAAAAGAAAAGCATAGCTCTCCTGACCTCACGCTGCGAATGGTGAAGTTAAAAGAGGCCCTGGATAGCTAATATTTGATCAGCGCAAACACGTCGTGATCTTTCAGATGATCCCGACCGTGCAGACCCAGCAACTCGACCAGAAAGGCAATACCCGCAATATGGCCTCCCAGTTTCTCAACCAATTCAACGCTGGCCGAGACTGTTCCACCGGTGGCCAGTAGATCGTCCACAATCAAAACTTGCTGACCCGGCTTGATGGCATCGACATGCATTTCAACAATATTCGTGCCGTATTCTAATGTGTACTCGACATTGATGGTCTGCGAAGGCAACTTGCCAAATTTGCGCACCGGCACAAATCCACAGTTGAGCAAATAAGCCAGTGGGGCACCCAGAATAAAACCGCGCGACTCTATGCCCAGAACCGTCTGAATACCCGCACCCATATAATGGGCCGCCAGTCGGTCTAAGGCAGTTCGGAAGGCTACACCATCTTGTAGTAACGGCGTAATATCCTTGAAAAGCACGCCCTTTTGCGGAAAGTCAGGAATATCGCGAATCCAATCTTCCAGACGTATTTCAGACATCAGTTCCTCCAAATGTATTTTCTCTACACTTGTAGAGGTGTCGTGCACGACACAAAATGCGGCAGGCGAGCGCTTTATACCCACCTGCTCGACAATGATTGGTCCCTCAATGGTGTACCATGTGGTGACAAAAAAAGCAAGGAACCAGACAAATTTCGTTAGAGTTTTCCTCAGCTCTTCGTTAGAAAGATCGAGAAAAAGCCGCCAGAGTTATCCATCCAGGACCGGCAAACCCAGCAAGGCGGCACCTGCCATGGCCTTCACTCCTTCGTCAAAAAGCTCAAGTGCCGTGGCATGACCGTTTGTGAGCACTAACTCGCCCACAAAAATAAAGCCAGCTTTGCGGATCGCATGAGCGGCAATCTCGTTGCCCGGCTTGTAGAGCAACCAGAAATGCCTGAAAAGATCTTTTTCCTGACGAATGATTTCCTGAAGAAAATGCTGATACACACCACGGTTACGCCATTGTGGAAACGTTTGAAAGTCCCAAAGGTAGCGATCACCGGGCGAAAGCTTGAATGCCAGGTCTACTTCTTCAATCCCTCCGCGCAAACTTCCAGACCAGCCACAGGCAACCGGCACCTCAGCCAGAAAAGCACGATAAAAGATATTGCCGCTGCTCCAGCGCAGCGCAATCTCCTCAGACGAGAGATCCGTGACGCTCGCGATAAATTGCTGGTCACTGGACTGACGCACAGTGAAGAAAGGCAGTGGTGAAAGATCCGGCAATGGATCTCCTATCCACCAGGTTCCTAAAGCCATAAACGATAGCTCCCGCTTTTCGAGCGCTCCGAATATCTGTACCTGTTACAAAACCCTGCGCAGACGGGCCAGGGAGCGCTCAACACTCTCTTTGTCATTGTAAAACGCTGAACCCGCGACCAGCAAATTTGCTCCGGCCTGCACTGCCAGAGGCGCAGTCTGCTCGTGAATGCCGCCATCAACCTCTACATCACAGCGCAAATTGCGTTCGTCGAGCATGCGTCGGAGCTTACTCACCTTGGGCAAGGTCTCCGGGATAAAATCCTGTCCCCCAAAGCCTGGATTGACCGTCATTATGATCACATGATCCAGCAAGTGAAGAACGTCCTCCAGCAAGAGGACTGGCGTAGAAGGGTTGAGAGCGACCCCGGCCATTTTCCCATAACTCTTGATGCGCTTGAGAACATTGTTTAGATGGGGACACACTTCCTGGTGTACGATGATGACATCGGCTCCCGCCTGCGCAAAATCTTCAAGGTACAATTCAGGATTGGTGATCATCAAGTGGGCCTCCAGGGGCAGACCTGTACAACGCCGCACCGCCTGGACTACCATGGGTCCCATAGTAATATTGGGCACAAAATGTCCATCCATAACATCTATCTGAATGCGCTGTGCGCCCCCGGCCTCAGCCTCGCGCACCTGTTCACCCAGACGTGTAAAGTCAGCCGAGAGGATCGATGGAACTAAACCAACCATATCCCTATCCCTCTGTCGTATAGTTACTCAATTTTTGGGCAATGGCAGGATCAAGCATCCAGACAACCTCGCCCTTTGCCTGTCTGACAATCAGTTGAGATGGGTACTCTTCTGGATCGTCTGGACCCTCCAAAACGGCGTGCAACGCGTCCGCTTTGTCTCCACCGCTAACAAGGTAGAGGATATGACGAGCGGCAGTCAGTAGCGGCGGCGTAAATGTCAGTCGATCCGGTGGTGGTTTGGGAACCGAGACGGGCATTACTAACCGCTCTCGCTCATGCAGCGAGGGCTGATGCGGAAACAGTGAAGCGGTATGTCCCTCAGGTCCCATCCCCAATTGTATCAGATCGATCCTGGGAATCTCACCTCCCAGCACACTCTTGATCTCCGCCTCATAGTCCGAAGAGGCTCGATCGCGATCCGATCGATCAGCAGGCATGCGGTGAATCTGCTCAGGCTTTAAAGGTTGTTTGCTGAGCAGAGTTTCCCAGGCGAGGTGATAGTTGCTCTCGGTATCCTCTGGTCCTACACAGCGCTCATCACTCCAGAAAAGATGGACAGCGCTCCAGTTTATCTCACCGCGGTAAGGCTCTGTAGCGAGAAGCGCATAGACAGGACCCGGACTGGAGCCGCCTGAAAGGGCAAAGCTGAATAGCCCACGAGCCGCAATAGCGTCCTGAGCAACCTGTACAATATAGCGAGCAGCATCGTGATTCTTTTTCTCACGATCTGCATAGACTTTGATCTGCATAACTTCCCTCACTTGATTTTATTCCCTACCGAGCAACCTATCTATCTCTTGCAGCACCTGCTCAAAAAGTTCATCGTGAACTGTAATCTCCAGTTCATTGCGCAAAAGATCACCCTCGTTATATCTGGCCGGAAGGTTGACTGTGCGCACGAGACGTTTCTCTCCTAAAATTTCGGCAGAGGTTACAACATAATCAGCATCCGCATCGCGTTTAATCGTAAAAAGCGCCTGCTCGTTCTCAGAGTGACAGGTCAGGCGAACCAGATTGATCGAACCTGGACGCAGATCGGTCCGTATAAAGGGGCGCACTTCCAGAACTGCCTGAGAGCTTCCTTCAGGAGGCTCCACAATCCATCGATAGGTGCCAGTGAGCGTATCGTACAGTTCATCATGCTGGTTCGTGTGTCCCTGAGAGAGCGCGAGTCGATCCTTGAGCCAGCCAGCCAGTAAAAGAGCGGCAGTCGGGTTAGGCGAGACGCCGCTCTCGACACTGACAGAGGGACCCGCCAGGGGAGCCGCAGTATGTTCGATCTCTATCTGCTCAATACCTTTCAAGAAAGGAAAATAATCCGGCATATCAAAGAATTGAGCAATTAAACGTCGCCAGGGGGTCAAACGTCCCCAGTTCAGATCACTTAAGGCCACCTCAGGATTCTCGACACAGTAATTTGCCAGATGACGCATATCCTGCTCAGGTTCGAAAAAGGTCGCGGAATCGACAACGACTCGTTGACACATCTCAGCAACCCTGCGAAAAATGCTATCGTTCTCCTTACGTGTGTCCCCCAGCCATAACATATAGACCGGCATGTTCGATTTAAGCACTGTCGAAAGGACTCCAGGCAATCCTCGCGTGGCTTTTCCTGAAGTAAAGATGGTTGTCTGCTCAAAACAATAGCGCATCATGTCCGAGATCATGGAGAAACAGCGTAATGTAACCCAACTGTCAAACACATCGGGCACATCTTCTTTTTCGTCCAGGACCACAATTATTGCACGAGCGAGGTGCATGGTGGGGAGACTGCGCAATAGCTTGCTGGCATAGTGCGCTGACTCGGTATCAGGGGCGCAGATCACAAAATTGAGCACGCTTGTGCGCACCTGTAAATTAGCACCGATGCGCATATTGTCAGCGGACATTTTCCACAGCGAGGGAAAGATACTATCTACTTCCTCAATGCGAACTCGTTTTCCTGCCCAGGGTAGATGTATGACTGGGCTGCCAGTGGTGTCATTAGCCATTCTATTGTCCTTTGAGCGTTATGAACTACATTGTCCCCCCAGAAACATTTCTGACTGGCACGAATACATGGGCAGATCTATCCTCTCCTTCGTACTGCCCTTAGCACAGGAAATGAGAGCGGTTGTCACAAAAGCTTCGCCCTCTGCTATCCAATACGTAGCTTACCAGGAAAGCTCTGGCAAGAGAGATTAGGTACTTCCCAGTTCTTTCCTGGTCACTAGCATAGTGGTCTGACAATCTTCATTTGAGGGGTCCACCCCTCCCTCTCAGAAAGGAGGGAAAGACCGGGGCATAGCCCCGGACCCCGGGCAAGGGGTTGCACCTCTTGCCTCCATGCTTGTCATTTGAAGAGGTCTACACCCCCATCCCATAGTGCTCTGTCAAACTTCGGTTGACACATCCGCTCTCCGCCCAGGGAGAGAGGGAAGGACGAGGGCACTGCCTTGGACCTCTGGCAAAGAGCTGTCGCCCTCTGCGCTCCTGCTTTGCATATGAAGGCTGTCAGACCAATAGTCTCCTTCATAGTATATATACTACATCCAAATGTATTACGACTACTGATAGATGACCGGCACACTCAGGGTCTTCGCCACCGGCGTCCACTTTGCCAGATAAATTCGTCAGCACCCTGTGGACCCCAGGTTCCAGGCTCGTAGGTAAGTATGCCGGTTGGCGTAGTGCGCCAGACATCGAGTATTCCCTGTACAAAGGTCCAGGCTGCCTCTACCTCGTCATGGCGCGTGAACAGGGTAGAATCTCCAAGCATACAGTCAAGGAGTAATCGTTCATAGGCCTCAGGTTGTTCGCGTACAAAAGACGAGCCATAGAAGAAATCCATATTGACCGAACGGATCTGCATCTCAGTGCCGGGAACCTTCGCGCCGAACTTAAGCGAAATACCTTCATCAGGTTGGATGCGCAGGGTTAGAATATTTGGCTCAACCTGTCCCTCTACGTCACTCTTTTTAAAAAGCATCAGTGGAGGTTGCTTAAATTGAATGGCGATCTCGGTCACGCGCTTCGGCAGATGCTTGCCAGTGCGGAGATAAAATGGCACACCGGCCCATCGCCAGCTATCGATTGAAACCTTCATAGCGATATAAGTCTCTGTCAGGGAATTCGGCGAGACCCCTGGCTCCTCATGATAGCTTTTGACCGACTGTCCACTGCTCCAACCGGCTCCATATTGCGCTCGAATGCTATTCGTCAAGGCCTCAGCGCCGGTCAACGGCTGTAGTGCGTGGAGTACCTTGACCTTTTCGTCGCGGACAGCGTTGCCATCGAAGGCCACTGGCGGTTCCATAGCAACAAGGGTCAGGAGTTGAAGTACATGGTTCTGTACCATATCGCGAATCGCACCGGATTCTTCATAGTACGCGCCACGTCCCTCCAGACCAATGTTTTCGGCGACGGTAATCTGCACATGATCGACATAGCGACGATCCCAGATGGGTTCAAAAATGCCATTGGCAAAGCGAAAAACAAGGATATTCTGGACCGTCTCTTTACCAAGGTAGTGATCGATGCGATAGACCTGTTCCTCGCGGAAAACCTTCGCAACCTGTCGATTCAGTTCTCTAGCAGAGGTAAGGTCATGTCCAAAGGGCTTCTCAATAATGATACGCGTCCAGCCCTTGCGATTACGGTTGAGTCCCGCCGCTCCCAACTGCTGGATAATTTCAGGATACTGGCTGGGAGGAGTAGAGAGATAAAAGATGCGGTTACCACTGGTTCCACGAACGCGATCCAGCTCATTGAGCTTCTCTGCAAGTTTTGCATAGCCCTTGGGATCACCAAAGCTGGATTGTAGATAATGAATACCTGCTTCAAAACTTTCCCAGACCTGAGGATTGACAGGCTTTTGGCGTGAAAACTGATTGATTGAGTCCAGCGCCTGTTTACGAAAGCTCTCGTCAGTATAAGGTCTACGAGCAAAACCAATTACCGAGAAACCCGGAGGCAAGGGATGCTCCAGAGCCAGATTATAGAGTGCGGGCAGGAGCTTACGGTGCGTGAGATCACCTGTTGCTCCAAAAATCACCATCACGCATGGCTCAGGGCTATGCTTAATGCGTAGACCTTCCCGTAAGGGATTAGGAGCCTCGGCTACGCCACGTTGAGGCATGAGTACTCTCCTGAGTTTATAAAAGCTTTCCGATCGGCCACTGGAACCTGTTCGCTCCTGTCCCATCGTCGGTATGTGCTCCATCTATCTGCCTTATCAAAGGGATAGGCCATAGAGAAGCGAGCGGGAGAGCACGAAACAATCTCAACATAGTGAAAATTGACCCTCCCGCCCATCGTGCTTCTTATTGCGCACGTGCCAGACTAATGGACAACATACGAACAACCTTAAGTGACCTTAGAGAGCTAGTTTGTTTTGACTTCATGTCCGCCAAACTCGTTGCGTAAGGCGGCAATTACCTGAGCTGTATAGGACTCTGCCTGGCGTGAGCGGAAACGTTCCAATAAAGAGAGTGTGATTACGGGGGCTGGTACGTTGGTGTCTATAGCCTGCTGGATGGTCCAGCGGCCCTCACCGGAGTCGTTAACATACCCTCGAATATCGCTTAACTCTGTACCGTGTTTCTGGAACGCATCTTCGGCCAGTTCCAATAGCCAGGAACGTACAACACTACCCTGGTTCCACAAATGCGAAACTTTATTGAGGTCCAGTTCATACTGGCTGGCTTTGAGGATCTCAAAACCCTCGCCATAAGCCTGGAGCATGCCATACTCAATCCCGTTGTGGACCATTTTAACGAAGTGACCGGCACCGTAAGGACCGCAATGCAAATAGCCATCGGGCGGTGCAAGCGTCTTCAGCAACGGCTCAACGTGCTCAAAGGTCTCCTTCGTGCCTCCTACCATCAGGCAGTAGCCAACCTTCAGACCCCAGACACCACCGCTGGTACCCGCGTCCATAAATTGGAAACCCCTGGCAGATAGCTCCTGTCCATGACGAATCGAGTCGTGGTAATTGGAGTTTCCCCCGTCAATGATGATGTCGCCTGCTGAAAGCAATGGTGCGACCTCGTTGATCATATCGTCGGTTGCCTGACCCGATGGAACCATGGCCCATATGATGCGTGGAGCCTGCAATTTGCTGACCAATTCTGCAATAGTGTAGGCCCCCTCAGCTCCCTCGCTTACAATCTCCTCGGTCTTTGAAGAGGTGCGATTCCAGGCCACAACTCGATGTTTGTCTAGTAGTAAACGTCGTACCATGTTAGCGCCCATGCGCCCCAAACCAATAAATCCAATATCCATGAGATACCTCACCTTTCAATATACGATAGATAAGAAGAATAAACGACTCTACCTTTTTAACTTATAAAATGGGTGATTTTACTGGCGAAATCGAGAAAAATCTGGCATTGCCAGATTTTTCTCTGATCCCCCTCTACCCTACTGGGCGGCCTGCTTCTCTTTGATTGCCTGATGCTTGCCATCAATACCCTGGAAAAGCTGATGGAAAGAGTCAGCGAATTTTTTCACTCCTTCATCTTGCAGTTGCCGGGTAACCTGACTATAGTGAATACCTACTTGCTCAAGTGCTGCCAGATTCTGGTAGGCTTGAGGAACATCCTTCTCAATCGTAGATGCGGCTACCCCATGATCACCAAAGTTATGGATGGTCTCTAAGGGCATAGTATCTACTGTGTCAGGACCAATGAGTTCCTCCGCATAAAGCACATCCCGATAGGCTGGATTCTTGGTACTTGTGCTGGCCCAAAGTGGTCGTTGCACATGGGCACCACTGTGTTTCAATGTCTCAAAACGCGGCATGCCAAAGATCTTCTTAAATTCCTGGTAGACTATACGGGCGTTGTCGATGGCGGCATGTCCTTCCAACGACTTCAAATGAGCCTGCTCGGCCTGATCGCTACTGGCTGCGATCTTCTCTTCCAGCATTTTGTCCACCAATGTATCGACACGGCTGACGAAGAAGCTGGCAACAGAGGCAATCCGGCTAATATCTTTCCCTTCAGAGTTGCGACTCTCTAAAGCGCTGATATAGGCCTCGGCAACATCTTTATAGTTGTCGAGGGCAAAGATGAGAGTAACGTTGACGTTGATCCCATCGGTCAGACTCTGCTCAATGGCGGGAATACCCTCCGGGGTTGCAGGAATCTTGATCATCAAGTTTGGTCGATCAACCATATGCCAGAAGCGATTGGCTTCCTTGATTGTGCCATCAGTATCGTGGGCAAGTTCGGGCGAAACCTCAAGGCTGACATAACCATCTTTGCCGTTGGTGCGCTCGTAGATTGGACGCAGAAAGTCAGCTACGGTACGAATATCTTGAATGACCAGCGCCTCGTAAATTTCGTTGGTACTTTTGCCTTCGCTGATGAGTTGAGACATTTGCTCGTCGTAGGCGTGACCACTGCTCATCGATTTCTCGAAAATGGTGGGATTGGCGGTGACCCCCACTATACCATTCTCATCTAGCATGCGTTTAAATTCACCAGAGGCAAGTTGCGACCGGTCGATGTTATCGTACCAGACACTTTGCCCCTGAGTTTTGATTTGTATTAAGGGATTGCTCATATGGAATCCTCCTTTCTCACTATCCATAATAGCACCAAATACGTGCTCTCTACAAATGTATCAGAAAAGGCCTTATGGTTATTTCTTTCTCACTAAACGCCGAGTCATCTGCGCGTTTAGTGAGATTTATGAACTTTCTCTGGCTCGTTTTTGGAGTTCGTAGAGTTTGCTGATGGCCTCGATAGGAGTGAGTTCATCGATTGCGAGATGCTTTAGATCATCTACAAGAGGATGAGGCCCGCTTGTGAAAAGTGTCATCTGCATAACAGGAGGGATTTCCATCTCTCGCATAGCCTTCCGTCGTCCCTGAGTCTCACCTTTACGCTCTAATTCGGCCAGGATCTCTTCGGCGCGATGAATGACCGGTTTGGGAATTCCTGCCAGTTGTGCGACATGTACACCATAGCTTTTGTCCGCGCCGCCCGGTATTATTTTGTGCAGAAAGACGACACGTCCCTCTTCTTCTGTGACTGCGACGTTCATACACTTAATACGCGGCAGGGTGCGGGCAATCTCAACCAGCTCATGGTAATGGGTGGCAAAGAGGGTACGTGCTCCACAGCGCTTATTATTGTGCAGATATTCTACGACGGATCGCGCAATTGCCAGACCATCGTAGGTACTGGTACCGCGACCAATCTCGTCGAGGATAATCAGGCTACGGGGAGTAGCGTGGTGCAGGATGTTGGCTGTCTCGACCATTTCGACCATAAAGGTGCTCTGACCGGTGGCGAGGTCGTCCTGAGCTCCGATACGCGTGAAAATACGGTCCACCAGGCCGATATTGGCACTGTCTGCGGGCACATAGCTGCCGATCTGGGCCATGAGGGCGATAAGTGCGACCTGGCGCAGGTAGGTGGACTTGCCTGCCATGTTTGGACCTGTAATGATCAGCAGTTGTGCCTGAGAGTTGGAGAGTTCGACATCGTTTGGAATGAAGGGAACGTTGGTCTGGGCCTGCTCTATGACGGGATGTCGTCCGCCGATAATATGGATAGTGTCGCCCTCGTCGAGAGTTGGACGGCAATAGTTATGCTTCGCGGCCACTTCCGCCAGGCTCAGGTAGACATCTACCTCGGCCAGTGCGTGTGAGGTGGAAAGGATGTGGTCTGAGTCCTCCTGGGCGATTCTGGCCCGCAGTTGAGCAAAAAGTTCGCCCTCCAGCTTGCTGATGCGCTCTTGAGCATTTAAGATCAAGGCCTCTTGCTCCTTGAGTTCAGGAGTTACATAGCGCTCGCCGTTAGTAAGGGTCTGACGGCGAATATAGTCATCTGGCACGCGGTTGAGGTTCGATTTTGTGATTTCAATAAAATAACCGAAGATTTTGGTATAGCTGACTTTGAGGTTTGTGATACCAGTACGCCGCCGTTCGCGCTGCTCCATCTCGGCGATCCATCTCTGTCCGCCGCTGGCGGCATCTTTGATTTGATCGAGTTCACTGCTATAACCAGAGCGGATGACGCCCCCATCGTTGGCGGTGAGCGGTGGCTCATCTACAATAGCCGCTTCGATCTGCTCAATAATGTCGATATTATCGGCCAGGCGCAGAACCAGTCGCGTGAAATGGGGCATATGTTCTTTGTCTTCAGCAGCCAGGCTTGCGCGAACTTCGCTGGCGGCCCGCAGTCCGCTGGCCAGAGCCACGAGGTCTCGTGGGGAAGCAATCCGCTGGCGCACACGATTGATCAATCGTTCGATGTCACTGGTCTTTTTCAAACCTCCAACCAGACGTGCCTGCAGGAGGGTATCTGTCATCAGTTCACTAATAATCTCCTGACGGCTTTGCAAGATCGAGAGATTGAGCAGAGGCTGTCCTATCCAGCGTCGAATCAGGCGTCCCCCCATGGGACTGTGAGTCTTATCCAGTACCCAGAGAAGCGAACCTTTGACGGTTCCATTTCTCCCGCTCTCAAAGAGTTCCAGGTTGCGCCTTGTATGAGGATCAAGGGTCATATACTCTGTAATCGAGTAGGTCTCCAGGGAGGTCAACTGGCGCAAAAGACCCTTCTGGGTCTCCTGGAGATAGGCCAGTACTGCACCACCTGCACGAATTGCCAGAGGCAAGTTGGCGCAGCCAAATCCCTCCAGAGAGGCTACGTCAAAATGTGTCAGGAGACGGTGACGTGCATCATCTTCGGCAAAATAGCGTGTATCGTAAGGGGTAATGTGGCCGGCCAGACCCTTTAGGACTCTCGCCAGCGGAGCGAAATCGTCCTCATCTTCATCCAGAGGGTTCGTCGCGTTATTGCTTATTTTTCCATCCAAACGTGAAGTTTGCTCGCGCCCTTGATGACGGTCTGCCGTGGCAAGGGTCTCTTCCAGATTTGCCTTAGGATTGCCATTGCTACCCACACGCGTGACATTCTTCTCGCTCATTACGGTTGCCAGCCAGCGCCTCTTACGGTTCCCCCGATAACTGTAATCTGCCTCGATAAGTACCTCAGCCGGACCAACACGTGCTATTTCTTGTTGAAGTGCCAGTTCTGGCTCAGACGTACTGAACTGAGTAACGGCAAACTCACCCGTGGTAATGTCAATATAGGCCAGCCCAACAGCATCCCGGCCCGTGATTGCTGCTGCCAGAAAATTGTTCCGTTTGGCCGCCAACATAGCAGGATCGAGTACAGTCCCAGGCGTCACAATGCGAATTACTTCGCGCTCTACCAGACCTTTGGAGATCATTGGATCGCCACTCTGTCCACTCATCAATTCTCTATCAGAGAGATTTCTAGAGGCCATAACATCGTCTCTAGTACTCATCTTGCCGGTCTGAGAATCAGTTACCTGAGCACAGATGGCGACACGATAGCCGCGCTTGATAAGCTTGCTGACATGTGTGTCAAGTGATTGTAAGGGAATACCAGCCAGAGGTATGCGCTCATCTCCGTAACCACGCGAAGTAAGTGCTATTTCGAGTTCACGAGCCACAATCTCGGCATCTTCATCAAATGTTTCATAAAAATCCCCCATTTGATAAAAGAGGAGGGTATCGGGATGCTGCCGTTTGATATGTAAATACTGTGTCCGACTTGGTGTTGCCATATCTCCGTCTCCGCCTGTCATTTCTTGAAGTACCTGTGTACCGTTACGATACTCTATTCTTCTTCCACTGTCAAAGATCGGTCAGGGGGAATCAGAGCTTCGCAAAAGTCGCTTTTCAGCCGTTGCCAGGCCCCTCCCCACCCTTTGGAGAGGATCGGAGGCAGCGCGGTCGCGTTGCTTCCGATCCTCTCCAAAGCCCTGCATGAGGAATGGATGCGTTTGTCAGCAGCTTCGCTGTTGACAAACGCATCCATATGAGCCATCCCGAACTTTTCTGCGGCTTGTAAAGCTGCCCCTCCCCCGAGAAAAGAGAGAAATGGCTGATTTTGCAAGCAGCTTTGCTGCTTGCAAAATCAGCCATTTCTCTCTGAAAAGTTGGCGGCTGCGCCTCCAGCAAGAGCGTTTGCTCATTTTGCCAAAATGAGGGATGACTCATGTAGAAATTGAAGTTACCCCTTTTGGGGACCCCAATTTCTCATTTTCTTGCGTAAATATGTATATACGGATATACTTGGTACTTGAACAGACTGATTTGAAAACTCGTATAAAAGGAGGTCCACCATGTTTTACGTGGCGCTTTTACT
>DAOTTL010000605.1:0-7219 GCA_034438135.1 Ktedonobacteraceae bacterium
GAAGTAAGTAGATTTTTGTGGCATGCGATCGTCAGCTTCAGCTACGGCGCAGATCTGCCGCACGCGTGTTGCATTGAGCAGAATCGCAGCCTGAACCTCATTTTCCTGAACTGCTTTCCAGGCTTCCTGGGCGTCATGTACATAGCGTACATAAGTACCCTTTGTCAGATCCTCAGCCTGTAAGCCCAGGAGATCCTCTAGAAGCAGTGTATGAACAATAGCCACATCCAGGTCTTGCCAGGCAGTTGAGTGAGTACTGGTCGCCATACGCGCCCTACCCTGTTCGTTTGGCTCTAAAAGCCATGTCTGGTTGCCTGTGGTCAAAAGAAATGCATGCTTCTCTGGACTACTTTCCGTCAGGTTTGATAGAGGGACCTGAGCAGTTGTGTCAAGTTTGTGCACTTTGAAAAAGCGACTCAATGCACTCTCTTCTAGCTGTTGCAGCTTCTCCTGAGGTAGATGGGAGAGCAGGCGATGAGTGGGGAGGACAACCATGCCAGGATCATCCACGTCAGTCAGAGCCATCAACACGAAGTTAGCTGCGTCATCGTCTGCCAGTTCTTTACGAATCTCGCGTATTTCATCGCGGTACGCCAGGGCAGTTTCATAGCGGTGATGTCCGTCAGCGATATAGAGTTGGCGTTCAGCGAAAAAGCTCTGAATCAGCTCCACCTGGGCAGGATTTTCAATTGGATGAAGCAGGTGCTGTACGTCAAATTCATCTGTGATATGCACCTCTGCCGAGACTGCGTATTCTGCGAGCAAACGACGTATTCGGCCCTGTGGATCAGTATACATACTCATGATCGGACTAAGATTGGCGGCGCAAGCTCGTAGCAGATTCAGTCGATCACTTTTCGGTTTAGCCAGTGTATGCTCGTGTGGTAGCACCACATGCGCATCCCAGGGTTCCAGGCGCACACGTGCCAGCAGATGGGTACGCGTATAGGTTGTGTCGTCCTGTTGGAAGATTTGTTGATAGAAATAGTAGCAGGGGGTTATATCCTGACGCAACGCACCGGAGAGTCGCCACTCAGCCAGCGTAGTAGCTGCCCGCGTATAGCGATTATTAAGCGTTGTGTCGTTCGGCTCTTCGAGACCCAGTTCAAGACGAATCACATTATAGGGACTACGCTTATAATAATTGATCTGTGCCTCAGGAGAGATCACATCGTAGGGTGGGGTTACTACTTGTGCTAGATCACCCACTATCTCAGTCGCGTAACGAATACCATGTAAAGGATAGACATCTGCCATGGAAATAGTTTACTCCTCTATGTAATGGCGAAAGCAGCTCTGTCTGCCTGGCCTTCTTTGTTCTGCGACATCATGGTCCGCCTGGATAGAGAGAACGCTTTTCTCTTAAACTATCCTGATGTCTATGAAGCCGCTCTCCTGAAATTGTATCATGTATGTCTCTGCTCTATCTCTCTTCTTTTGTAGCAGCAGTATCCAGCACTCCCGAGGTCACTTTTTCTAAAGAAAATAGAAAATTAGTTCTAAAAAGACTTGACTTGGGGGAGGCTGCATGGTATCATCTAGCGTGTAGAACAAATGTTTAAAAAATAAATACTTCCTATCCCTTCACCAAACCTCCCATCCATCCACCTTTTCGAGCGGTCGGGTATTCCCCTCTCTCCCCCTCCCGACCGCTATGGGGCAAGAAAAGTAGTTAAGAAGTAGAGGAGCCGTGATCAGTACCCACAAGTCCTCGTCTTCCGGGTCAGAATTGACGGTTCTTTACAAGTCAGGTACACTTATACCATCCATTTCATGAGCAGATTTTTTGATAATTGTATCTGTCGGTTACAGATATCCCAGGAGCGTAGTGTACAGGTGAAGAGGCGTTCCGGGATTGTTGAGTATCTTGAAAGGCCCTGGTTTATGGACCCAATGATCGTGCAGTATCTTGGATTTATCGTAGCCGCGCTTATTATTATCTGGGCCGTAATCGAGTTCAATAAGCGTCTTAGTCATCGCAACAGGCATGATGCCGGGGCGCTCAATAATTGGGTCGAGCTTGATACCAAATCTTCAACGACCACCGAAGACATTTTGCCAGAGACAACAGCCTTGAATGAAGAAAATAGCGCCGAGGCTGAATTGCATACACGCTCCAGTCAGAACGGACACCATGCTGAAAGTCAAAAACCTCAGATATAGCGTCCAGTCATCCCTTATCAGTGATTGAGCAGCATTAGTATCTATCAACTTGAAAAGAGAAGTCCACACAGGTCTTTTTGTGTCCTGGCAACTGCTATTCTAGGGTTCTCTGCGCTCCTCAAGCATACGATGTACTTCTTCCATGACATCGTGTACGTCCAGTGCCATCTGTGCAGGCGATGGATTTTTCTCTGCTCCCTCTTCACATCCATTTTCCACCTGTTCCTCATACTCCTCATCGATGTCGGCCTCAAGTAGACCCTCTTCCTGGAAAAACTCCTGTTCACTGGCAAGCAGAGCATCGTGAGTCGAAACGTTGCCATAAAGGATGCGTGGGATCAGACTGTGATACATTGCCACAGTTTGTACGATTGCGCGGAAGACTAATTGGAATTGCTCGAATGTGACACTGTCGTTAGCTAGAGGAATAGATTCTTCCAGGCGAACCTCTCCATCATCCAGATCCAGGCCGAATTTTCCCATCGCGATACGATAATTGACAGCCATCAAAGCTTCAAGGCACTGCAAACGCTTCTTATTTGTAATAGCACTAATATGCGGTGCCACTAGAACGAGTTTACGTGCCTCGGCAGACTGCTGAAAATTAATGATCAAGCGCCACTGTCCATGATTTCCGTGGAAGGCCAGTTCAATCATTTCCTGCTCCGGGTTGATATTGGCGATCTGCAATCCCATCTGGTCTATATACTCTATAACCTGAGAAATTCCGAAGCTGTCGGCCATGTGTTGCTCCTTACTTTTTTGACGCAACTGTTAACCGCAGTAGATGCGAGTGGTGGACGGCAAACATCATTATGTTTCATTGTAACATATTCTGACGCATGCATGCAGAGTGAGCCAGACCCCGCCACAGGGTTTCTCAAAAGTCGTTCTTTTCCCACCCACCCACCCTTTTGAGAGGCTCGGAGGCAGCACGACCGCGCTGACTCCGAGCCTCTTTTTTTCCTGGGGAGGGGATCTGGCACTCACAGATAGAGGTTTTTCTCACTTTTCCCTCTGTCGCCAGAGGCGACAGAGGATAAAAAGAGCAACTGGTGTGGAGTGTGGCGCATTCGCGCCACACTCCACACCAGTTGCTCTTGTTTACATGGGGTGGGGTGGCCTGCCAGGCCGACGCAGCAGATCGGCAAGAAACCTCTACGTGTAAGGGGGTCTGGCACTCACAATAGAGGTTTTTCCCTCTGTCGCAGCAGGCGACAGAGGGAAAAACCTCTGGATTCTCTCTATAACATAGTTCTACTATCTATTGTTAATCTGTCTCCTATCCTTTTAGAATAGAACGAGTATTATAAAAAATGATCTATCTTTTCTATGAAAAACGTGATACAATGTTTAAGAGAAGCAGGCTGAAGAGAGCTTGCTCAGTGATGTTCGGACATGAGATGAACACAATCCAAACGCTTAAGAAGAGCGATGGCTGCAAAGAGTGAAGTTCTGTTCCAGTGGCTTACTTTGGCTGTTGGACTTTCGGTTACGTTTACACTGCCTGGAGATTATAATAATGGCACGAACAGTTTTGGATGCTGAATTACAGAACCTGGATAATCAGATAAGCCAACTTGGCACACTGGTGGATAATGCTCTTGCAAAGGCCTTGGAGGCTCTGGAGACTGGTAACCAGGCTACTGCTGGTATGGTTATCGAGGCTGATACTATTATCGATAGCTTACGCGCTGCAATTGAAGAGCATACAATCCGTCTTTTAATTCTTCAGCAGCCCCTGGGTGGGCGTGACCTGCGTTTCTTGACCTCGTCTCTCTCGATTGCTGGCGACCTGGAACGTGCTGGTGATGGAGCTGCTGGTATCGCGCAGATTATTTTGCGTATGGAGCCATTGCGCAGTGCACATCTCTCGCAAGTCGAGGTTCACGTCGATGCTGAGATTGCCGCCGAGAAACCGCATAATGTAACTGAAACTGCCATTGTGAAGAGTATGGTGGAACTTGGGCATGAGGCTCAGAGAGTTTTACAGGGCACGATGTTAGCATTTACAAAACGCGACGCTCAGGCCGCCCGCTACCTCTGGCGAGAGGACGACGTGGTCGATGTGCGCTATCATCTGGTTCGTCATGACTTGATGGCTTTGATGGAAGGTGCGCGTGCCATTCCAGCCTTGCAAAGTGACTCGCATGTTCTCCAGCGGGCGACCTACCTTCTCTGGATTGCACACAAGTTAGAGCGCGTTGCCGATCACAGCAGCAATGTGTGCGAGCGTATCGTTTTCATCGTCGAGGGCGAGATGGGGATGCAGATAGACGAGGAGTAAACAAGTCTTTACGCCTGGATTGCCTGCCAGAAATACTGCTCCAGGCGTATATAACCTCGGGCGCTGGGATGAAATCCATCGCCGCTGATATATTCGGGATGAGCCGTGATCTCGCTGCCGTCCTGAAAGAGATTGACAAGCGCAACGCTATATGTTTGTGCGAGAGACTTGATACCCTGGTTCCATTGTTTAATGGTTGCCAGGGTTTGCGTTTTTTGAGCAGATGTCTGTCTGCTAAAGATGGGTAGACGTGTCAGATCTGGCAGATTTGCCATGACTATGCGTGCCTGTGTTTTCTGCCGAAGCTGGCTGAGCAGGCTCTTCAGATCGGCGGCGTAGTTAGTATAGGTCACTCCGGCTACGAAGTCGTTGACCACCAGCCAGATGGTAATCAGTTGTGGTGAGGTTGTCAGAGCCAGGGGGAGTTCCTGCTGTAGAGCTTCATGGAGATGAATCCCGCTGATGCCCAGATTGAGCGTGTGTGAACCCTTTGGCAGATGCTCAGCGATGAGCGGCACATAGCCCTGTGATCCGGGTTCGTTGCTACCCACACCGACCGCGTCCGAGGCTCCTAATGCGACATAGGTAATGGCTTTGCTAAAGGGTTCTGCCTGTGGTGTGTTCTGTACAGAGGCCTGCGGTCTGGCAGTTGATTTTGCACTGGTAACGCCTGGTGTTGATGATGCTGTTCCGCTGCATGCTGCAAGGAGTAGCATCATCAACACCAGGAGCAACGGGAGAATGAATCTGTGCATGTCTTTTTGTCCCTGTTCTTTTTTGCCTATTGGAGAAGAACTTTAATAATTACTACCATAGAAAGACCATTTCCAGCGTTGCTTTGTTGAGAGAGCATGAGCAGTCCCTCTTCATCCCCGTCTTTGAATGTGGACTGATACGTTATGTTAGCGGAGAACGTGGAACTTCCGTTAGGATTTGCGCCCTGGACAGTTCCCTGGCCAATATCGGTTGCGGTATGATCCAGAACTGTTACTGTACCAATAATTCCCTCAAAGGCTGTGCCAGTCCCTTTGACAGTGATTGGACTACGGATCTCACTTGAACTTTGTGGCACACTAAGTGTCAAGCCATCAGACTGTACAGAGGTGATGATCCAGATGCCATCATTCGTATTGCCTTCCAGCCGTGACATGCTTACATTGAGTATTCCGCTGGCGGGTGCATTGTTTTTTAGACGAACCACCGCCTGTATATCATGAACTCTACCTCCGCTGATAATACTGGCCATTGCACTGGTACTCCAGTGGAGGAGTGTTGCTCCGAAGGCCCGGGCTGTCCCGGTAGCGCTCAATTTCCACGTCTGACTACTCTGATGAACAGTTTGCTGATCTATTTCAGCTTGATAGCGGGTCAGATCGGGAAAAATACCTGGAAAGGCGATTTGTACCAGTGTACCCGCTCCTGCGGACCATTGAAACTCGCGGTAGAGATCGACCTTGAGCGTAGCGTCGGACTGATTCTTATTTTCGAGCGAATTCTCATCTACCTGTGCGCTTAACAGCGTATTGTATTCGCTAATCCTGACCTCTCCTCTGTAGAGATTAGATAACGTAAAGATACGTTTGGGGGTGGCATCTGTCAAATTATCATAAACATAGGCATCCAGGAGTGAAGCGGAGCCGTTAAAGCGTACTTTGACCAGTGCCTGGAGGGTTGGCATTCCCTTTAGATAAGCGCAGGTCACACTTTCCACCTTTGAAACACCAGTCTGGGTGGGAATTAGAGGATCCCAGGAAGCGGGTTCGCTTACGGAGGTGGGACACGGTTTCGCTCCCAGACTAACGTTGTTAGAAACCGAAGCAGAAGAATGATCTCCGCCAGTTGTTGTCGTGCTGGTCTGTCTGGACGCACCAGGGGTCGATGGGGCGGGCGTATTGTTGTTGCCACTGTTGCCGCCGCCGCAGGCACTCAGGAGAAGTGCTAGCCCACCAAGCATGCACAATGTGAAGAACAGTCTTTTGAGATGTGCAATGTACATAAACATACCTCTTGCAAGAGATTTCGTTGATTTTCCACTGTCTTTCATGATGCTGGCTGTATCGCCAAATGAGTGCAAAGAAAAGTAAGTCCGAGCATAAAGACACAGCATATTGTTTTGTTTGCCACACAACCTGACCACCCAAAACACATGAATAGAGGGTAGAGAAGAAGAATTACCGCGAGTAGATCTCGCATCGCTGCCAGAGAACTGTCGTCTCCTGACACTCCCTGTAAATTTGCGATAGACCATTTCCTTGAGATAGGGCATAAACGCTACTTGCGCTGACATTTATCAGCTTGAGATATAGGGAGGGCAGAGGCTAAACTATCACTGCCCCTACAATCTCGTCTCATCCCATCTCTTATTGAGGAATGAGCGCACCAACCAGTGAGACAGCCGCGAAGAGGACCACGAAGAAGATGGTCATATTAAAGATCAACTTCTCGACGCCACGACGTGTTTTAAAGGTTGTGCTTGTGCTGGATGCCCCGAAGGCACTTCCAAGACCTGCGCCACGTACCTGGAGAAGGATAAAGATGATGACGGCTATACTCAGGATAATCTGGACGACACGAACAACCTGGAGCCACTGTTGAGCCAAAACGCTTCCTCGCTTTCATTGCAAGAGAGTGCATTACAGATACCTCTCACCGGGTGAGATTATAGCATAGAACTTTTCATTCGTCTATGGTTGGTTTCTTTCCCCACAGAGTTGCGCAAAAGTCACGGCCCAGCAGTGGCCAGACTCCTCCCCAGGGGAACAAGATGGA
>DAOTTL010000606.1:0-6672 GCA_034438135.1 Ktedonobacteraceae bacterium
GCCCGAGCCTCAGGCCATCTACCCATCTCAAACAGGCACTCATGATGGTCCTTCGCTAAGTCAGCCTGTTATGCCTCAACAAGGCATGCCACAGCAGGGTCAGCCTGTTTGGCCTCAACAGGGCACTCCCTACCCTTATAATGGTCCTTCGCAAAGTCAGCCTGTTTGGCCTCAACAGGGCATGTCACAGCAGGGCCAGCCTGTTTGGCCTCAACAGGGCACTCCCTACCCTTATGATGGTCCTTCGCAAAGTCAGCCTGTTTGGCTTCAGCAAGGCATGTCACAGCAGGGTCAGCCTGTTTGGCCTCAACAGGGCATGCAAGGCCAACCCGTATGGCCTCAGCAACAGGCAGGCATGCCATCACAAACCTGGCAGGGACAACAGCCAGCAGGCTTTCCACTCAACGGTCAAAATCCATACCCCGTTGCACCTCTCTATCCTGCCGCACCTGTAAATGTGTCGAGCACGTTTGTCAATGTCAACGTACAGCAGCAAGGTCCGAGCTTTTTTGTACGAGCGCTCTATTTTCTTTTTATTGGCTGGTGGGCTGGATTCTGGTGCTTACAAATTGGCTTCATCCTCTGTTCTCTGATTGTGACGTTGCCATTCGGGCTAATGCTCCTTAATCGATTGCCGCAAATTATGACACTTAAGCCCTCAAAACAACAGACCAATGTGAATGTTTCCACCATCACGCATGCGGGAGGAGTGACAAATATAGTCAATGTCAATGTTACCGGAACACAGCAGCACCCAATGATTTTGCGTATTGTATATTATATCTTTGTTGGTTGCTGGGCAGGATACCTCTGGGCCAGCCTTGGATACTTCTTCTGTCTCACCATTCTGGGCTTCCCTCTGGGGATTCTCATGATCAATCAGCTCCCGGTGGTATTAACATTGCGCCGAAACTAGCTATGTTTCAGTTATAAAGCTCATCCACATCTCATGGAGCGGGGTGACCTGTCTGGCCGATGCAGCAAATCGTCACAAGCCTATATCTGTGAAGGAGCGACGACAAAAACAAGAAGAAGCAAGCCTTATGAGTCAGCCTGATTTTTTCAGCGGCTTGCAAAGCCGCCCCTCTCCTGAGAAAAGAGAAATGGCTGAGATTAGAAGCAGCATTGGTTCTTCCAATCTCAGCCATTTCTCTAAAATCTGGCGGCTGCACCGTCACCTTTTCAAAGGAAGAATTGTTGAGCTTCTATCTCTAGAAGCCCTTCTGCCTGCCATTCACTTCGTGTGCGCCAGAGCGGGCGTCTCGCTTAGGGTTTTCAAATTGCGCATCTGCGGCCAATACCAGGCAACCAGTAGAACAACCAGAATGGTACCGGCTCCTCCTACAACGACAGCCGCCACTGGACCAAGCAATTGAGCCGCTAACCCTGATTCAAATCCACCCAGTTGATTAGAGGTTCCAATGAAAAGCGAATTGACCGCGCTCACTCGCCCCCGCATTTCATCGGGAGTTCGCACCAATAGAAGCGTACTGCGAATGACGACACTGATGTTATCGGCAGCTCCCAGCAGGAGCAACATCAGAAATGAGAACCAGAACAACTGCGATAGCCCGAATAGGATAGTGCCCACGCCAAAGCTGCTTACAGCGAGCAGCAGTACCAGACCCGCTCTCTTGAATGCCGGACGATAGGCCAGCGCAAATGCCATCCCTATAGCACCCAACGAACTTGCTGCCTGCAACCAGCCCAGACCAAAGGGACCAACATGTAAAATATCTCTGGCGAAAATAGGCAAGAGCGTCGTTGAACCACCCAGGAGAACCGCCACCATGTCCAGTGTAATCGCTGCCAGCAGCACCGGTTTTTTGCCCAGGAAAAGCCATCCATCCAATAGTGACCGCAAGGTGCGCTTCTCACTATTCACTGTCATGACACGAGGATGTTCATGGATCAGCAGGAGCAAGCAGGCAAAAATCAGACAGGCACCTGCATCCAGGACATAGATCCACATCGCGCCGTGAAATAATCCAATTAAGAAGCCGCCAGCCGCCGGTCCAAGCACAGAAGAGAGTTGCCATGTGCTACTGCGCCAGGTCATAGCATTCTCAAAAGCTTCGTCGGGAATGACCTGGGAGACGATTGCTGAGCCTGTGGGGTTAGCAAAAGCCTGTCCGGCTCCTACAATAACCAGACAACCGTAGATGAGCAGCAATGGACCGTTCTGAGCCGAGAGAAGGGCCAGTCCCAGCGCACCTGCGATCAGAGCAATCTGGGAAAGCAGCAAGATCCTCTTGCGACTATAGCGATCTGCGATCTGGCCAGCAGGCAAGGAGAGCGCAATAACGGGAATGATCTGTGCCAGCCCAACACCTCCCAAAACCAAAGGGGAACTGGTGCGGTTATAAAGTTCCCAGCCAAGCGCAACCGTAAGCATTTGTTGTCCAAAGGTCTCCAGAAGAAGTCCTATGAGCAGCAATCGAAAATCACGGAAACGCAGCGCATAGTAAGGATCACGTCCCGTGGGTAGTACTTCAGGAGTGTCGAGCAGAACGCTGCTCACCTCAGAGTCGGAGAGTGGCGTCTCTTCGTTTATTTCATCCATTAAGAGGTCCAGTCAAATGTGTTATTGTCAACCATGTATCTGCATACTACCACGTACGTGCTAAAGACTGCCAGATTGACATCTCTATCTCAATCAAATAAAATAAGCGAACTGCTAACAGCACAATTTTTCATTTAATCAACAAGAGTGCGCGTTGATTTATAATCAGCATAAGGATTGGAGACATGCAGGTCGTTTTCGTAGGGGGTGCCAGTGGAGTTGGTGCCAGTTGCCTGGCAGTGGAAATTGCTGAGCAATGGATTGTTGTAGACGCAGGCGTACGTGTTGATCGTAAAAGCGATCCGCTGCCAGATCTGTCCCTTCTGGAAGGCAAAGATGTACGAGCTATCTTTGTCACCCATGCTCACGCTGACCATATTGGAGCATTACCCCTCGTTCACCAGGCTTTTCCCACTGCGCCAATTTTTGCCTCCCGTGCAACTGGCTTGCTGATGGAAGTGATGCTGGCCGATGCCCTGAAAATTATGAATCGTCGCGCAGTAGAAGAGATGGAAATTCCTCTCTATCCTCGTGAACTGATGTCCAGTATGCTCAACCAGGTACGCCCTTTGCCTATCGGTAAGACGCTCACACTTCCACAGTTGCCAGATATAACCATCTCTACCAACCGCGCTGGACATATCGCGGGCGCGATCAGCTTTGGCTTCACCGGACCCGACGGAACGCTGGTCGTGTCGGGAGATATCAGCAGTACTCCACAACGTACGGTTCTGGGAGCGCTTCCACCATCGGTAGAACGCTGCGATATGCTGGTTCTAGAATCCACCTATGGCTCACGCCTGCATCCCAATCGGCAGGGAGAAGAACAACGTCTGGCACAGGCTGTAGCTGAAAGCGTTGAACGCGGTGGACATACGTTGATTCCTTGCTTTGGCCTGGGACGAGGACAGGAACTTTTACTCATCCTGCAAGCAGCGCAAGAAAAAGGCCAGGTCCTCGACTTCCCTATCTATGTCGATGGTCTGGTCAGGCGCGTCTGCTCAACCTATCTACTCCTGCCGGAAGCGTTGCCACCAGTGCTCCAACGCCAGATTCGTAAGGGCTATCTCCCGTTCACAGGACGCAATGTCTCGTTTGTGCGCGATGAGCGCGACCGCGAACGTATCCTGGCAGGACCACCGGCCTGTATACTCAGTAGTTCTGGCATGCTGACGGGTGGACCAAGCGCCTGGTACGCACGCCGTCTGGCCCCGCTGGCAAATGCTTCGATCCTGATCACTGGCTACCAGGATGAAGAAGCTCCTGGAAAACGCTTGCTCGATCTGGCTGAGAAGAAAAATAGTACGCTGGATCTGGATGGGACCTCTGTTCCGGTAAACTGTACAATCGCGAAGTATAGTCTAAGTGCTCATGCGGACGGGGGAGAACTGGCCGCGTACGCGGCAGCTCTCAAGCCACAGCGTGTTGCCCTGGTTCATGGTGATGAAGAGGCTCGTTACTCCCTGCGCCGTCTGCTGGGAGAGACTGAGGTCTTTCTGCCAGAAAACGGCGCGACACTTACGCCCAAAACTGCCTCGGGCAAAGCAAAGAAAAAGTCTCCATCAGCTCCTGCCCTGGCTACCCTCCCCAGCGCAATCGGTGCTGGACGCGTATTGACCGATGAAGATCTCCCAGAACTCTGGCAGACGGTAACGCAGATGCCTTCCCTACGCATTGTCACCGCCCGCGAACTGGCCGCATTGTGGTACGGCGAGAGCAGCGAAGAGGCTACAACGCACATCTTAGCAGTGCTGAGCCACGACAATGAGCAGCGCTTTTTTATCCGTCAGCAGGCTCTGGAAGAGGCCTATAGAGTGCGTGGACAGGCTGAAGAGACTCCAGGAGACTTTCTAGCTGACCTGGTTGGCAAGATTCTGCTCCTTGAAATAAGTCCCGGCAGCAGTAAACCTGTGCTCTGTCTGGGCATCGAGACAGGTGCGAGGATCCGTGTGCTCCACCCCAAAAGCACCAATTTCGTGCGCACTCGCTACCCCTTCGCCTCTATCCTTGATATCCTGGGAGACCCCCCCACCGAGGCCCTGACTGATCACATCAAGGCCGTGGATAGTCTTGATACACTGGTCAAAACCGCACGCAGGATTCGTCGTCGGTTCTCTGCCCATATGCTGGCCCAACTCTGTCAGGAAGAGGCAACCTACACCCTGGGCGATCTGTGCCAGTTAGCCGGTGTATCTGCTCGCTCTCTGGAAGATCGATTGGCTGTAGCAAAAATCTTGCATAAAAATCCGCTAATCTTCATGCAGCAGCGCACACTGATGGAAGGCGAAGGGCTGACCCTCTATGGACTGGCCCCCGAATGGCGGGAAGCACACGAAGAGTCTGAGGAACCAATTCGCCCGGACCAGAACTGGTTACAGGAACTCGTTCAAAAATATTTGAGCCATGCAACCGATCTCTATCGACGCAGTATTGATCCAGATACAGGTGAGATCACACTTGCCTTTCATTTTCCAGAAATAGCAAGCAAGCTCTATGCAACCCAATTAGAGGCCCTGAGAGCAGAGGCCAATGTACCCGTCAACATTGCACCACAGCCCCATCAGGGTCAGCTTATCTCAGTCGTCCGTCAGGTGCTTCCTCACAGCCTGAGTGAACGCGGCTTCCCTTCCATTCATCATGAACGTCATGTAGTCCAGGTTAAATGTCAGGGCAGCGCGACAGCAGAAGAGATTGCTCAAGCGCAAGAAACCTTTTCTACTCTGACTGACTGGCAACTAGAATTGAGCTTACAGACACCTGGCTCCCCAACAGAACAGCCGCTCACGCAGCAAACAGAACATGCAGTGGTCCAGGTGGACCAGCATAATGCACTGCACATTGCACAAACGTTTTTACGCAATCAGCCAGGCTATGTTAAAGTCGGAGCAGAGTTAGGCACTAACATCTTGAACGCACGCTTCTATTTTCCAGAGATCGCACGCCAACGCTACGCTGACCTTTTCGCCCAGATCGAGGCCCAAACAGGCTGGCCAGTTCAGGTTCTGGAAGGCATTCACCAGGAAGCGCTGATCAGAATGGCCCGCTCGCTGTTACCTCAAGGCTTGACCCCGACCCACTCTCCCTCTATCTATCACAAACAGCACGCGGTCCTGCTCCAATGTAGTGGGTCAGCACCACAAGAAGAGATTCTGGCTGCACAGGACTCTTTTGCTCGGGAGACAGGGTGGCAACTCACGATCACTGTACCAGGTTCACGAGAGGAGATGGAAGAGGCTCCACGCATGTCCCAGAGCGAAGCTATGGCTCATATCACAGCCAGATTTATCGGTATCCCGGAACTCTACCGGGTTGGGACAGATATGCGCCTCAAAATCTTCTGGCTCCACTTTTATTTTCCCGAGAAAGCCAGAGAACGCTATGCAGACCTTTTGACAACCCTGGAGACAGAAACCGGATGGAGGATCTATCTTCACCCAAACGTTCACCAAAAAATGCTTGTAGAGACGGCGCGAGAACTCGTGCCAGCATCTCTCTCACTCTCAGGGAAAAAGAAAATCTACGAGGAAACCCGCACTCTGCATCTGCTCTATACAGCACCAGAAGCCGATGAGAAAACGCTCAAGCCGATTAAACAGCAATTCACAGAAAGAACATGCTGGTCATTAGAACTAGAGCATACAGCAGAGTAGAGAAACAAAGAAGAAAGCGCCTCTGGTAGAGTTGCACCATCCTTAAAACGGCACAACTCCCCGTAGTTACTCTTAACCCTGTGGTAAAGCCGCAGGATTTAATAACAGATCAAGTGTTTTACGACGCACCCGATAAGACTGGCGTTGTCCCACGTGGGGCAACGTAACCGCCTCAAGAACACCATTCTTAATCCAGCGCCGTACAGTAGTGTCGTCTACTCGCAGTTGTTTGGCAACCTCGCTGACCGTCAGCAGATCTTGATCGTCGTAACCAACCATAATGAACCTCCTATTGTAGCTATTTCACACTAAGCGCCTGCATCTGACTAAATATTGGTCCCCCCAAACTAGTCAAAGATGCAAAGGTTGACGCATAAGCATGTATAGTATTGTACTATACCATCCAAGTAATTCAAATGCAATAGAGAAGTTTTACATAGTTTCCCACGTTAACGTAGA
>DAOTTL010000607.1:0-9988 GCA_034438135.1 Ktedonobacteraceae bacterium
GGACAACAAGAGCAACTGGTGTGGAGTGTGGCGCATTCGCGCCACACTCCACACCAGTTGCTCTTGTTGTCCTCTGTCGCCTCGCCGGAGGCGGCAGAGAGAAAAGTGAGAAGAAACCTCTACGTGTAAGGGCCAGACCCCTCCCCAGGAAAACTAGAGGATCGGAGGCAGCGCGACCGCGCTGCCTCCGATCCTTTAAAGACTTTGTTGGCGAAAGATACTGCCAATCGAAACCTTACTGCCCCAAAATAAGAAGAGAGGGATTTCGGGCAAGGCGTGCAACACCTTGCCCGAAATCCCTCAAAAGAGAATGAGGGTGGGGCCGTTCGCCCACGAATCGTATTAGCCAGCAGCGTCCCTATAAAGGGTGGGCGGGGGAAGAAACAACTTTTGCGAAGCCCTCCCTCCCTGTTCTTCTATGCAGGAGTTATATGAGTGGCAAATCAGCATGTGATATAATAGCACTAACATTTTCAGGAAAGGGTTTGTCAGACCCAAAGAAGCAGGGGATTAAGAGATTATGCCTATTCGTAAAATTATTACAGCAGAGAATCCAACCTTGCGCAAAAAGGCAAAAAAAGTGCGTCGTTTTGACTCATCTATCTCAAAACTTATCGAGGATATGTTTGAAACGATGCATGCCGCGAACGGCGCAGGATTGGCAGCCCCGCAAATAGATCTCTCTATTCGGGTCTTTGTGGCTGAGTATGAGGATCGCCGTCTGGCCTTAGTGAATCCTGAGATTATCAAGGCAGAGGGTGAGGCGTTGGGTTCCGAAGGATGTTTGAGCATTCCCGGTTACTATGGCGATAATATTCGTCGTGCGGAGAGTGTAGTTGTCAAGGGTCAGGATGTGCATGGCAAAGATATTCGTGTACGAGCCGAAGGCTGGCTAGCGCGTATTCTCCAACATGAAATAGACCATCTGGATGGCGTCCTTTTTTTGGATCGCCTGGACCGTCCCGAAGATCTGCGCGAGGTTGGTGATGAAGAGGAAGATCTGCATGAAGTTGGTGAGGAAGAAGAAGATGCAGAGGAAGATCTGCATACAGTTAGTGAGAAAGAAGAAGTAGCAGAGGAGCGAGAAAAAGAGACTGTGCCCGATCAAATTTAAAAAAGCGGGTCGCACTCTCTTGTGATCTCATGGTGCTCCAGTGCCGGCTCTTCTTACTTCTGCTGTCGGCGAACCATGGGCAGCAAGTGTTTTCCAAGTAGGCGTTCGCAGTTAACACAAACGTAGAAGCCGTCCTCGCGATAGTGTAGCTCAGTAGAAGTAAAGTACAGATAGCAGATTCCGCATCTTTTACTCTCTTGTTGGCTGGCAATCTGGCGGTCATGTGCGAAAAGTTCGCGCAAGGAGAAGATCAGATCATCAAGATCGACCGGACCGCTATAGGCTCTGCCAGTGATCCCTGGTAAGGGTGCTCCACCTGTGCCATTGAAGATAGTTGTACTATGTATATGGGTGTCTTGTTCACGCCGATGACCAGACGAGCTATTTTCGCCTGTTATATCAAAATTTTGTGATTGTCTGTTATTCAAGATGTGATCTCCTGATTTGCGTATCGAAGCAAATTTCTCCATAAGTATACCGCAAGGATAGGCAAATGTCTAAGATTTGTAGGGTTAAAGAGAGGGAGCTATCCCAGGAAAATCATAGCCCAAACGTCATTCGCAGGAAAGTCGTCTTGACAGTCTAGAGCGGCGTGATGTATCATCCTGTGAGAGATCTATCCCGCTATTATTAAGCCCAAGGGCGGTTGCTGAAACTGGTAGACAGGGCAGACTTAGGATCTGTTGACCAAAAAGTCGTGAGAGTTCGAGTCTCTCACCGCCCATTCACTTGAACTGAAAACATATCTCGTTCCTGAAAAGTAGTAGTCTGTCACGCGTTGTTTTAAAGTGGCTCAGTTCAGTGGTAGAGCAGCCCCTTGCAAGGGAGAGGATTGTGGACTCGATCTGTGTCTTCCGCTCCTCAGCTTGCTTGAGAGTGATTTTATAGGATGAAAATGAGTGCTCTCTCCCGTTACTGGTAGTAGAGAATATATGGGAGAGCGTTTTCCTGGTGCCTCTTCAGTGATTAGTTAGCAATGGGACATCACTCTGATAATAATGAAATGATATACTCTTTTCTTACAAGAAGAGTGCGCTTTCAGCAGTTCTAGTTTGTTACAAGTAGATGTTTGTGTTGGAGGACCTGTAGAGTCATCGGCGAGAATTGGGAGCCTGCAACATTCTGGCGCAGGCAAACGGGTTTAGGGCATTCCCGTTGAAAAACGCCTCCCCGTTTGGGGCAAGCAGAACAGATAAACTGACCAGAAGGAGGGCGGCATTCCTCTCACATCAACAGTTGTGAGCGATCTGCCGTAGAATACGTGAAGGTTTCGGTTGAAACACTGCAAGGCAGTGAGGCAATACTGAATGTGGATTACTCCTGGGAAGAGCTGGAAAAAGCTTCTGACAAAGCGTATCGCCAGCTGGTACAGAAAGTTGATATCCAGGGGTTTCGACGTGGAAAAGCGCCACGGTCTCTTTTGGAGCGCAGGCTCGGCAAAGAGTATATTTATCAAGAAGGACTTGAAAATCTCATCACCGAGACATACCGCGATGCCATGAAAGAGCACAGCATGGTCCCTCTGGCGCAACCCACACTGGATGCACCTACTCTGGAAATGGGGCAGCCTTATCATCTGAGTATCACCGTTCCTATCTATCCAACAGTCGAACTTGGCGACTATAGCGCCCTCCATTTTGAACGCCCCACGGCTGAGGTAACCTCCGAAGAGGTGGAGCAGGAGCTGGAGAACAGACGCAATCGTCAGGCGAACTGGGAAGAAGTGGAGCGCCCGGCTCAGATCAATGACCGTGTGACTATGGATCTGAAATTGACTGTCGGAGAACAAAACGTCTCTGATCTGAAAAACAATCCCTTTGAACTGACCGATGAGCGCCATGGCCTTTTCAGTGATATGGATGAACATATTGTAGGAATGCAGGTCGGCGAGAGTAAGACCTTTAGCACGACTATTCCCGCATCGTATGCTAACGAGAAGCTTGCAGGCCAGAGCGCAGACTATGAAGTAACCCTGCACAAGGTCGAGTTTAAGGAGATCCCTGAACTTGATGATGCCTTCGCTATCTCGGTTAGCAACGAGCAATTTCAAACAATAGAGGATCTGCGCAAAAATATCAGCGATCAATTGCTAGAACGTAAGAAACGGACAATTGAACAGAGCTTGCAAGAGCAGGCGCTGTCAGCACTGACAGATCTGGCTCAAATGACTCTCCATCCGCTCCTGATCGACCAGCAGGTCCATGATCTTATGCATCAGATGACACACGTTCTGGAGCAGCAGCACATGTCTATGGATCAGTACCTGATGGTCAGTAAGAAAACCGAAGCTGAGTACATGGCTGAGCTGCGACCTGAGGCTGAGAGACAGCTGCGCCAACAAGTTGCCCTGGATGAATTTATCAAACAAGAAAAGATAACGGTCTCTCCCGATGAGATTGAAACTCTACTGCGTCTCTACGCACAGGTAGGTCAACCTCTGCCAGAGACACCAGATCAGATTCGCAGTCTGGCTGCCAACCTGCAACGCCAGAACGCCATAACTACTCTGTTGAAATTGACCACCGATCCTGATCCAGATGAAGAAGAAGAGACTGTGGAAGAGGAAAGCGCTGCGGCCATCATTGATAGCGAAGAGAGCGATACTCCCACGCTGCCAGTTGTCGCAACGGATGACGTTTTTGTAGAAGCGGATAATGAAGAAGAAAGCGACGACACCGTAGTGCCAAACGTAGTAGTAGAGGACAATGTTTCTGTAGAGGCGAAGACTCAAGAGCGTTCTGATGAAGAGCGTTCTGACTTAGAGGAGCCAGAAGCCGTCAGAGAAACTGAGAATGCAACTGAATAGCATCTTCTCTCTGCTCATGTGCAGCGCAGAAATAGTTCTGAATAGTAGCGGGCAGCTCAATAGTCAGCTCGCAAACGAAGGTGACGGACGTGGCAAATTCAAAAAATGTACGGGCGACGTATCGCTGCTCGTTTTGTGGTAAAAGTCAGGACCAGGTCCAGCGTTTGATCGCTGGACCTGGAGGTGTCTACATCTGCGATGAGTGTATTGACCTTTGCAGGGAGATCATCGAAGAAGAGCAGGCAACCGTATCAAAGCCACGTCTTCAGGCTGGAAAAATTCCATCACCGAAGAAAATCTATGAGCAGCTCAGCCACTATGTCATCGGGCAGGAGCGTGCCAAGAAGACGCTGGCAGTGGCGGTCTATAACCACTACAAGCGTATCGGGGTGGGTATGCAGATCGACGAGGTCGAGTTGGGCAAAAGCAATATCCTGATGATTGGTCCCACCGGGTCCGGCAAGACACTGCTGGCTCAAACACTGGCCAAGGTTCTGGATGTGCCATTCTGCATTGCAGATGCGACGGCTCTGACTGAGGCAGGCTATGTGGGTGAAGATGTCGAGAACATCCTTCTCCGCCTGATCCAGACGGCGGATTTCGATGTAGCTCGTGCCGAGCGTGGCATCGTCTATATTGATGAGATTGACAAGATTGCTCGCAAATCGGATAATCCGTCAATTACACGCGATGTCTCTGGCGAAGGAGTGCAGCAGGCCCTTCTCAAGATTATCGAGGGGACTGTTGCCAATGTTCCACCACAGGGTGGACGCAAACATCCTCACCAGGATTTTATCCAGATCAATACCGCCAATATTCTTTTTATCTGCGGCGGTGCTTTTGAGGGCCTGGATAAGATTGTGGAACGACGCCTGGGTAGTAACAAAACAATCGGGTTCCGTTCGACTGATGTGGAGACACCAACTGTCGAGAAAACAGCCTCTATTCTGGCTCAACTTATTCCCGACGATCTTTTAAAATACGGTTTAATTCCTGAGTTTGTTGGACGCCTGCCCGTCGGTGTTTCACTGGACAGCCTGGATAAAGAGGCTCTTGTTCGTATTCTGACCGAGCCGAAAAACGCTATTATCAAACAATACCAAAAACTTCTCCAGCTCGATCGAGTCGAACTTACCTTTACCAACGATGCTCTGGAAGCGGCAGCGGAAAGCGCATTGCGTCAGAAAACTGGCGCACGCGGTCTGCGCAGTATCGTTGAAGATGTCTTGTTAGACGTCATGTACGAAATCCCGTCGCGTGCTGACATCAAGAAGGTGGTGATAAATGGCGAAGTCATTTCAGAACACCACAAACCCTTGCTGATCACACGCAGCGAGAGAGCAAATGCCTATTCTGAAGATGAGTCTGCATAGAGCAGACTCATCGGATTTTACCATAATTGTTTGTAACGATTCGTCAGAGGGTAATTGAGGATTATTGTCCTCAGAACGGAAGGCGAGATTCTTTAGTCTCCTTCCTCTTCTCAAAGACGTGAAGAGATCCTGAAGAGTTACAATTCTTTTACCAGATTAGGAAGCAGGCTGAATCGTGAGCGAACAGGAGCGCAAAGAAACATATCAGGACACCCAAGAAGCTGGTAAAACTTATCCGCTTGTGGCGTTAAAAAATATGGTTGTGTTTCCTCGCACTCGTATGACCTTGGCTATCGCACGCGAGAAATCAGTTCGCGCGGTCGAAGAAGCGATGATGCAACCTGAGCATTTGCTAGTTGTAGCAGCGCAACATGACCCCGAAATTGACGATCCGCAGCCTAAAGATATCTACTCAAGCGGGACCCTCTCAGAGATTACAACAATGCACCGTCAACCAGATGGCAGCTTGCAAGTACTTTTCAGCGGTCTCAATCGGATTCAGATTGAGGAATTCCTCGATCTGGAACCCTTTATGCATGTCGGTATCACTTACTGTGTGGAGACCCAACCTCAAGGCCCTCAGATTGATGCCATGGTTCGCCATGCCACTAATCTTTTCGAACGCTATGCTCAGCTTAATCGCCGCTTCTCTGCTGAGGATATTAATTCAATTGTGGCTCTGAAAACAGCGGCACGCCTCTCGGATATGCTGGCCGCTCATCTGGTGACAGATGCAGTTCAACAGCAGGATCTTCTAGAGACCCTGGATCCTCTGGCTCGTCTGGAGAAGATCTCTGTGATTATGGGCAATGAGATCGAGATCCTGGAATTGGAATCAACCATCCGCAGCCGGGTACGCTCTCAGGTAGATCGTACTCAGAAGGAATTTTATCTGCGCGAACAGTTGCGTGCCATCCAGGAAGAACTAGGTATGGAGACCTCCAGCGAATCTGGCGAATTGCGCGAGCGTGTCGGTGCTAAGAAACTTCCCGAGGAGGTCGAGGCGAAGGTGCGCAAGGAGATTGATCGGCTAGAACATACTCCCCCTCAATCAGCCGAGATCGCTGTTCTGCGCTCATATATCGATTGGATTCTGGCTCTTCCCTGGACCGAGCGAACGGAAGATACTTTTGATATTGCTCAGACTCGCGCTGTGCTCAATGCCGATCAGTATGGACTGGAAAATATTAAGAAGCGCATTATCGAGTTTCTGGCTGTACGCGAACTACGCCAGAAACGCGCGAATCTCGATGGACACCATGTAGGAGAGAGTCAGGGACAAATCCTCTGTTTCATCGGTCCTCCTGGCGTAGGCAAGACCTCTCTGGGACGCTCGATAGCTCAATCGTTGGGGCGTAAATTTGCACGCATCTCTCTGGGTGGCGTACACGATGAAGCTGAGATTCGTGGTCATCGCCGTACCTATGTTGGTGCTCTGCCGGGACGTATTATTCAGTCCATGAAAACTGTTGGCGTGCGTAACCCCGTTTTCTTGCTCGATGAGATTGATAAGCTCTCCTCTGAGTATCGGGGTGATCCTGCTGCGGCCCTGCTTGAGGTACTTGATCCAGAGCAGAATAGCACATTTATCGACCACTATCTGGAGGTTCCTTTCGATCTCTCGGAGGTTTTCTTTATCTGTACGGGCAATGTTCGCTACCAGATCCCGCGTCCATTGGCCGATCGTATGGATATCATTGAACTTCCAGGCTACATGCTGGAAGAAAAGATCAACATCGGGGCGCGTCATATCCTCCCCAAGGTGTTAGCTGAGCATGGACTGACCAGCGAGCAGGTCAGAATTCCTCAGTCTGTGATGCAACTGATTGTCACGGGCTATACCCGTGAGGCGGGAGTGCGTAACCTGGAACGACAGATTGCGACAATTTGCCGTAAAGCAGCTTTGCGCATCATTGAGAAACCCAATTCACACACTCGCCTGACTCAGAACAATCTAGAGCAATATCTGGGAATGCCTCGCTACACCGAGTCTCCTGTGAATCAAAAGCAGCAGATCGGGGTTGCTATGGGTCTGGCCGTGACTGAAATGGGCGGTATTCTTCTGCCCGTGGAGGTGGCGACTATGATAGGTAAGGGAGAACTGATTGTAACCGGACAACTGGGCGATGTTATGCGAGAGTCTGCGATTGCCGCCCTCTCTTATATCCGCTCACGCGCTACCGAGTTCCAGATAGACCCGAACTTTCAGGATAATACCGACCTCCACATCCATATGCCAGAGAACGCTCTGCCGAAGGATGGACCGTCCGCCGGTATCACGATCGCAACGGCTCTCATCTCAGCCCTTACTGGACGCCCGGTTCGCCGAAGCACCGCCATGACTGGCGAGATAACCCTACGTGGCCGCGTTCTAGGCATCGGCGGACTCAGGGAGAAGGTTCTGGCGGCCCATCATGCTAATATCCGCAATCTGATCATTCCCTTGGAGAACAAAAAGGATCTATCAGAGATTCCCACCAAGATCCGCCAACAAATGCATTTTACAACGGTTGATATGATGGATCAGGTTATTGACGCTGCTTTGCTTGAGAGGCCAGATATGCTTGAAGATCCTGCTGAGGTCCATGAAGGTCCATCAACTATCAAGCCTGTTTCTATTGATGAGCATATAGTAAACCGACGTAATATGCATATCCGCCATGCTCTACCGTCCGAGAATGAACAGGATGCTGAGAGTGAGCCTGATCAGGAGCTGATAATTCCGCCTCCTGAACGCCTGCCAGGCGATACCTATCCACAGGCTCATGCTTATAATCAGCAAGATGAGCAGCATCGCGTAAACAAGAGACATAATTGAGCGGAAAAAGTCGTTTTCTGTTTTACACACATTTTTTCTGTCTGGTAGCGCATCACTCTTAAAAGGAGACGGCACATGTCAGAGAAATAGCCAGCATTTTGCTGGAATCTCTGAATCGGTTAAACTGGTCACATATAAATCTATCTCTGAGACGTATACTTTAATAGGACTATGTGTGACAGTGAAACAAGTTCGGGGATGTTACTGAACATACTTGTGTAGCATATGCGCCGCTCAGTTTTGTTTTATGTTATCTGGATTCATTACAATATCGTAGGAGGTCTATCTCAATGGGACAAGATCCTAATCAGTATCCCGGTCAATACGGACAACCCGGTGGTGTACCACCACAGGGCAATTACCAGGGCGGCTATCAACAGCAACCCAATAGTGGCCCTTACCAGCAGCCCGGCAGCGGACCCTATCAGCAACCACAGCCCAATAGTGGCCCTTACCAGCAGCCCGGTGCTGAATATCAGCAGTATCAGCAGCCTTATGGTCAGCAGCAAGGCCCGCTGTATAATACTTCTCATCCGAATGGTCCTACATCGATCAATCTGGACCCCAACGTGGCAGCAGGTTTGAGCTACCTGGGAACATGGTTAACTGGTCTGATCTTCTTTCTAATTGAGAAGCAGAACCGCTTTGTACGCTTCCATGCTATGCAGTCAATTCTGGCTTTTGTTGCGCTTTTTGTTCTCCAGATTGTCGTGAGTGTGGTTACCAGTGTGCTCTCCGTTCTTAGCGTGGTGGGCTGTTTCCTTTCCCCACTCATTGGCCTGGCCGCCGTGGTGATCTGGATTATCTGTATGGTTAATGCCTTTCAGGGAAAGTATTTCAAGCTTCCCATCGTTGGCGATTATGCAGAACGTTACGCAAATCCAACCCCTCCGGTCATGTAATAGCTTGATTATTCCGACTGAAAATAAGTATTTCAGGCAAAGAATGGCGATACGGCACGTGCCGTATCACCATTCTTTGCCTGAAATACTTATGAGTCATTTCTAACCCTTCTGAGGCATGCAAAGCCGCCTCTCCCCCAGGAGACAGGAGAAATAGCTGAGATTGCCAGTAGCTTCACTGCTGGCAATCTCAGCTATTTCTCTGGCAAATGTGGCGGTGTAGCCGCCAGAAAAGCTTGCTTTCTTTTATCCAGGCCATTAGAATGGGCATTCAGAGATACTTGTGCTATTGATGTTAAGAGGTTCTAGTTGTATGGTTGGTAAATCGCATCTGCTTATTGGGCTAACTGCCGGGGTGGTATTGGACAGTTTTGCCCATATTTCGGGTCCACCACTGATTGGACACACTAATGTCTCTCTGTCACTTGTAATTGACAAAGTGCTGTACTATGTCATGGTGGCATTTGGGGCGCTCCTACCAGATATTGATAACGCTCGAAGCACGCTTGGCAGAAAGTTGGGTTGGATAAGTAAGGAGATTCAACATTTTGCTGGACATCGCACTGTCTTCCATAGTTTGTTAGGTTTGATTCTAGGATCGATTATAGCAATTGTCCTGGAGAAGGCTTTAGCGGCTCTGCTGATTTCACGCGGCTTCCTTGTCCCTGCCTCTATTATTAGTCGCTCTCATCTGGTCTTTACTGCTGTCCTTTTTGGTTGCATTATGCATATTGCCGCTGATGGGCTGACTCTGGAAGGTGTTCCGCTCATGTGGCCCATTCATAAATATTATGGCTTTCCACCTGATCGGCGCTGGCGCTTTCGAACTGGTAGCTGGCCTGAACATGTGATTGTTTATGGTTTTATCATTCTGGTGGCTGTTTGCATTTACTATTCTCTACTTATTATTTGAGTGGCTAACCCATTTAAAATATGAGTCATCCCTGGTAACTACTCAGGTGCCCTGCTGAAACC
>DAOTTL010000608.1:0-9466 GCA_034438135.1 Ktedonobacteraceae bacterium
GGAAGCAACAAAGCTGCTTCCAAACTCAGCTATTCTCCCTTTTCTTTCTGGCGGCTACGCCGCCAGAAAGAGGGTTTGCTCATTTTGCCAAAATGAGGGATGACTCATATATTTCATAAGATATTTGTCTTTACATTGATAGTAGTGTATACTTTGGAGTAAAGTTTATAGATGAGAGAGCAGGAGAGATATATGCTATGAAGCTCGTGCCCAGATCAGAGTGTATCTGCCCATCATGTTTTAAAGTGATTGACCTGGGAAGGTGCCCTATTGTCTCAGGGATTACAGGGGACATCCTGAGAAAGCCTTTTGTATTCTCGCCTCGCAGCATCTTTATTGAGCCGATTAAAGGGTCACTTGTGCAGGAGGATGCGCATCGACGTTGTTACGAGTGCAATTATCTTCTTCCGTACAATATTGAGCTGGTGTATAGCATTACTATTCCGGTCGTGGGAGATGTGTACTCCGGCAAAAGCCACTATATTACCTCATTTATCAACCAGATTAAGAATAAATGGGTCTCTCGCTCTGTGCAATTGCGTTGTCTGACGCAAGATGTCGAGAACGATTTTATTGCCAGATATCATACTCCTCTCTATGACGGCAAGATACCTGTGAACCAGACGCAACGAGGTACCAGAGGGCAAAACCTGGTCAATAAACCATTGATCTATAAGATTCAGATATTACGCTCTCCTTGTCATGCACCCATCACTTTTAATCTAATGATTTATGATACTGCGGGCGAAGATTTTGTCCAGATAAACAGCCTGGTGCAGGCGGCAGGTGCTGGTTTTGCGCTCAATGGCAGCGGCTTTATCTTTGTTGTTGATCCCTTTACGATGGATCCAGTCTACAGAATCTTGCAGCCGGAGTTAAAAAGTATGATTCCTGGCTATGCCCAGCCAGCCATGAGGCATCCGGCTCATGAAGTGATCAAGGGAGTGTTGGACATCTTGAGAAGTTATCGTGGAAGATCGGATACAGCCAGTCTGGGCGATATTCCGATCGCGGTAATGATCTCGAAAGCTGACATTTTCAGCAATCGCGAGGCCGAGGCTCTGACTGATCCTTATGCGTACAGTAATACCCTCTTTGAGCAGACCTATCATCCTGAGTACGGTCCTTGCGTAGACCTGGCTGATATAGATACAATTAACTGGGAAGTGAGTTCTCTGCTCAATACCTACAAGCAAGATAGGCTGCTGGGTACCCTCAGCGATTTAAAAAATCTCAAATTTTTTGCAACCTCCGCTACAGGGTCACCGCCAAAGAAGGAGCCGCCACCCGATAATAAGATCTACTTTTCACATGTAGAGCCATGGCGCTGTCTCGATCCCATTCTATGGATTTTACATGAGTTAAAGATTATTGGTAAACTTTAGTACTGTGACACAATGAATGCGCGGTTCCGTTATGTCGGCATAGTATACCGAGGAAAGATGGCAGGTATGACGGTTGATCAGCATACAGATATTCAGCAGTTCGAGCAACTATGGTATACATGGTCTGAAATCGGTCTGGGTTCGATGGGCTTTCGTATTCGTGCAGTCTCCGAGGGCCTGTCTGATTTTCGCAACCGACGTATGCAAATACTGGATCAGTTTCAGCGCTATCAGTTGCCGCTAGGGACGGAACTTCTGGCGGTTAAGCCAGAGAACGCTCCTGTCTGCCTTGCTCTGCTTAAGCCCGACGGTCTGGCTGGACGGGCGCTGGTTCATAAGGTCTATACGGGCAAAGACGGTTTTGGCCGTAGTGGCGTTTTTTTTGTGCATCTGGTAGATGGTTTGCCAGAGACTTTTTCTGCCCGTCAGGCTATTGAACTCTGGGGTTCGAGCTTCTGGCAAAAATCGGATGAATCGCTGCAAGAGGATCCGTTCAGTACTGAGCTAAAGAGGGTATCCCTGACCGATCTGCTCCAGGGCAAGCGCTTTTTTGAGCTTCAGAGACCAGAAGATGTCCAACCACTGAAGCCTGGCCTGGAGAGAGGTCTGGCCTTCCTGCTCCAGGTTTTTCTTGAGAAAGAACCCTATGCTGGTATGGTTGTGCAGAGTCAGAGTCACCAGGGATATTTTCAGAAAATGCCAGGCTTGCGGTCACGAGGTGGAGCTCGTTCTGAGCAATCAGTGCAGAGGACACCTATCTATCTCGCAGCAGTTGATAAAGAGGTTGCACTGCTGATCTACGGTCTGACCCACTGTCTACCCAAAGTTCTTGTGCGTGATCTGACCTTCAGTACCTATGAGCGCGATGTGAGAGATGCTTCAACCGAGATTGCCGCTACCTGCTGGCTCAACGATACTCCTGGCGAGTCTGCCCCAGAATTCTTTCCAGTCGAATATTATCAACGTGCACTGACCTACAACTCCTATAACGGCAAAAGTTCGTCGCTTGAGCAACACCCACTCCTCTCACCCCGTCCACAAACGGAAGATTACGTTCAGGCCGCACTAAAGTATTTTCGTATCCATCTGGTCGGGGAGCAGCTTTCTGTTCAGAGCAGCCTTGACAGAAGACAGGCGAATTGGCTGCTCGTCTTTGACGAGCTATTGAATGTGGCTGATGGTGCAGCTCAACTGAATGTCGATACATTTCTGGAATGGGCCTGGAAGTCTTTGCAAGAGAAAATGGCCCAACCCCATCAGGTTGTGAGAGCGCTCTTGAAGAATCTGCTCGAATCACCCTCTCCAGAGTATGTCGCAGAGAAACTTTCTCGCTCAGCTTATCAGTGGGCGTTGGCCACATGGGCTATCGACGATACGAACTGGTGGCGAGGTGCCCGCGCGAGAGTTTTGTTGTGGAAACAGCAGCAGACTCTCAGACCTCTATTGATGAAGACTGCTCTGAGGGGGATCCAACTCTTTGGCGCATTTGCCAGGAATAGAGTGACCAATCGCAAAAGCTCCAGGCGGATTGTGCACACAGGCGAAGATAGGCAGATTTCTAAGGCCGTAGATCTGCTTTTCTGTCTTGCCAATACGCAAGAAACCTGGTTAACGCTTTTAGATGCTCTGGCAGAAATCGAAGGCATCTATTTCTTTTTTCAGGCTCACTGGCAGGTCTATCAGGATCTCATCATACTCTGGACCGCGATACTTTCTCCCAGCGAGGAAAATATAAAGACTCTTTCAGTTATTCTCTTCCTTTTCCAGCATAATTGGAGGACGTATCATGATCTTATGAAGCACTGGACCACCATTCTGCTTCCCAATAACGCTAATGTCAGACGATTGAAACCCCTCTTTCCATCGCTGCTTAACTCACTTCACATGTTTCTGACCCTCGATTTGTCTGCACTCTGGCAGGGGATGGTTCTCAAAAACTTTTTGGATCATAAAGAAGAGCTTGAAGAGCCCTTTACCTTTACTCGTCTTTTGGAGCAGCATTATCACGAGGATCTTGCTGCACTCCTCATTCGCCTGGCCCATGATGAGCAAGGATGGCCCGTGGCTGAGGAGATTTTCACGTGGCTGGTCACCCACGACTATAAAAGAAAAATGCAACTGCTCTTCGTGCTGCTTAATGCAGCATCGACCACGGATACGCTGACTATGCGTGAAGCTAAGCGCCTGACGAGGTTGCTGAAGATAGCACAATTGACATTTGAGGAGTGTACTCGCTTTCTTGCTCACTATGGCGATAAGTATCATAGCAAATATCCAAATCTGGATATTTTAAAACAGATGTTGCATGACGCACGCGGAAATGCTGAAAGCCATTCTAGCTAAAAGAAGAAAGGCAGAGTTGTTGAGCTTTCAGGTAGCTTTGCCACCTGAAAGCTCAACAACTCTGCTTTATTTAGGGGGATGGGCGGCTTTGCCGCAGCAAAAATTAGCTGCATTGACCTTTTAAGAAACAGCCCTGAATATCATCTCTTTGCAACTGCGTATAGCCCTGCGGGCTGACAGAGAGCACGACAACAGCTTTACTGATTGGATTGCCGTCTGGGCCAAAGGCAATCTGACCGCTCACTCCCTGGATAGAGCGAGCGTCGTTCATATTGGCGAGACTTTGCTGTAAATCATCGGGCGTCGGGTTTGTCTGGCCATTGATCAGGACATTGTTGCTTGCCTGTAATAGTGCGAGGGTCGCGTCATATGAAAGGATCACATCAGCGTCTGGACGATTATAGCCATACGTGCCAGCTGGCTGTTGTGCGTGTGGATCATAGGCCTGGGTGTAGTTGGCGAAGAACGCGGGGGGTGATTGCCTGAGAACCTGCCATTCATCGGGAAAGGCAAAGGCTGTGAAGCGCAGTCGATGGTAGTTTGCATGTGCGCTGCTGCTATAGGCTCCAAGCTGGTAAAGGGCATCGCCTCCCATCATTTGCAGATTGGAGTCCGACGTTTGCAGATTTGTCATAAGGACACCCATATCGTCGGCATAGCCAGAGAAGTAGATCAGGTCGGGATTATAGGTCAGGGCATTTTGGAGCAGCGGAGGTAGTCCTGCGCCTTTACCACGGGTATAATTCTCCGTATGGATAATCTGAACACCCGCTTTCGCAAGGGCTTGCGTAAAATCGTTGGCAAGGCTCAGACTGTAAGAGTTCTTTGGATCGACGAAAAGAACCACTCGCTTTGCTTTCAAGGTATTTTTGACATATTGAGCGCCAATGATGGCCTGAATGAGATTCGAGGGGCAGACGCGGAAGAAGAACGATGATATTCCCGTTAACGCGTCCGTAGAGGCCGTCTGAGAAACCATTGGTATGTGCGCATTTGACAATATAGTGATCGCAGCGAGGCTTTGAGCGCTGAAAGGCCAGCCCATGACGCCAACAATAGTATGATCCTGCTGAGCTTTTTGTACTATCTGTTGGGCGATCTTCGTGGCATCCTGAGGATTGCCACCGGAGTTAGCGATGAGCAGACGTACCAGAACGCCACCATGCAAGAGGAACCCGTCATTAGAGGTCTTCTGGGCTATATAGGCTCCCTGCAAGCCCTCACGTCCGGCAACGATGTCGCTATCTGTGCCAGTGAGCATCGTTGCCACAACCAGCGTGATATAGGGAGAGCCGGAGGCCAGAACACGCTGGTCCTCCTCGTAGATCAGTGGTTCAGCATCTTCACTTTCCTGATTGCTGGCCTCTTCCCAGAGACGCTGTGCTTCATCACTCTGCCCCGCTTTAAGATCAGTGGAGGCCTGCTGTTTAAGTAAGCCATCAAGGCGCTGGACATCAAAGGTTATGTCACCATCGCTGAGGTTGAGGACATCATCTGACGGGGTAGCCGTGGGACCCTTCGTCTTTACAGGATTGGGGGTTACCGGCCTTGTGGTGGATACTATCTTTGTTGGCGTACTCTGTGAGATGATACCTTTGATTGCCCCTGTGTGGGACAGAAAGAAAATGCTTACCGCAACTATAAGGAGAAATACCACCAGAAGACGAACGACGCAGCCCTTTTGCTGGTTCGTATTCGGACTACCGGGCCTGATCATATATCAAACCTTACCTTTCTAGCAAATTGTTCATTTATTATTGTTAGCTTTATTATATAATTGATAGTGATAGTAAACAAGATGCTATTATGAGAGGTTCGGGCCTTTTTTAAAATCGAAAAAATCTATAAAAAGGGGAAATAGGCATGTTTTGCAAACGGGCTTGCCGAACGTTTAATAAGTAAGTGTAAAATGTGTTACATTATAAACAAGAACCCTGGGTAATCGCTGAGATGGGAGCCTGAAACACGGCCATGGATACCAAACGCTGTCCACGTTGCAATAAATTACTACGTTTTGACGCTCAAATCTGTAGTCGTTGTGGGATGTCGTTCTCTTTGATTAAGGAGAAGCGTAAGAGGATCGTAGACGATACAGATTATACCTCTGCGTCCTCGCAGCCAACGAATCCTCCCGCCTCACCACACCAGGCCGGACACTATTCTGGTCTACATCCTGAGGATCAGCCATTTCAATCCAGCTTTTTTCTGCCGGTTCAGCGACCTGTTGTCCATGAACTTGTTTCCGATGAGCCTGAGACTCTTCCTCAATCTGAACTTCCAACCCGTCTGGCGGTTGATCCTGACTTTAACTCTGAACCTGAACCTGATTTTGATCTTGAACCGGAGCCTGAAACTTTGAGAGTCATACCAGGGACAGCGCTGGACGATGAAGATTTTGATGCATCGATGCGTGAGTTCTCTAATCTGTCTGCTCTCTATCCTCGCCAGCTTATGCCTCCTCCGGTAGCGCCGGGAGACCTTTCTCCTCGTTTCAACAGTCCCGCACGCAAAACGCGGCTCCTCTCGATCCTGATCACTTCTGCCCTGATCTGTTTTCTGCTTGCCAGTAGTTTGCTGACCTTTCTGCTTCTGAGCAGAAGTTCGGCGCATGTAGCTCAGCCGATTCTGCTGGCACTGCCTGGCAGTGTGCGCATCGGCGACATATTACAGGTTTCAGGAAGTTCTTTTCATGCCTTGAGTACTGTTACTATGACCCGTGATGCTCATATTCCTCTTTTGGACGCTCAGGGTAAACCTCTCCAGGCTGTTACTGATCGCGCGGGGAGATTTCAGGCACACATGCTTATCACTACCCACTGGTCTATCGGGACGCATATGCTGCGAGCTACAGATGTCAACACGTCTGAAGCCACTGCTACCATTATCATTCAGGCTTCCCAGACAGGTCTCCCTCAACTTCACCTGGGCACCTCACGTCTTGATCTGGGGGCTGATAAAGCAGGTACTATCTCACATAAAGCGATTACTTTGACGAACGCGGGAGGAGGTCAGGTTTCCTGGCGGGCCAGTAGTAACGTTTCCTGGCTTACCATTGATCCAACCAGTGGTACATTCTCCGGCAGTGCTGTGGTCTTATTGACCGTCAATCGGGCGAATCTCGTGCCCCAGGCCTATCTGGATGATATCTCTTTTGCCCAACTATCGGGTAGTACTCAGCTTCTTCATATCTCTATGACTGTGAATACCACCTCTGCCATTCTGGTCCTTTCGAACGCATCCCTGACTTTTACTGGAGCGCCCAGTCAGAGTCCGGCCTCTCAAACTTTCATTATCCAGAATAGTGGCGGTCAATCTCTGGACTGGACTGGAGGGATCTCTACTTCTAGCGGTGGAGACTGGTTAAGCCTGATGCCTGGCAGTGGTCACCTGGAGACTGGTGCCTCAGCGGTACTCACCGTTAACATCAATACCTTTTCAATGGCTCCCGGTCTTTACCAGGGTACGATAAATTTGAGCTATGCAGAGGGTCCTGCTCAACGCATAGCGATTACCTTGACCGTTAATCCTCCGCTCCAACCTGTCATGCAGGTGACGCCCCAAAATATAAGCTTCTCTGCCGATCAGGGTCTCGATCCGACCCACAAAAGCGTCATAATTTCAAACAGTGGGAACGCACCTCTTAACTGGTCCGTTCTTGCCGATGCAAATGGCAAGAGCTACCTGGCTCTCTCCCCTACTCATGGCAGTGTGAATGCTGGTCAGAGCATGACTCTCACCGTTGCCCCTTCACCTGGGGCCGCCAATGGAGTTATTAATTCAACTCTAACTATTGTTGATAGTGATCAGGGGAGCGACCTTCCTCCACAGCAGGTAAAGGTCTCCATCGCGATTACAAGCGAATCCATCATCACGCCTGTCTCTGGTACCATTGAGTTTGACCATGACAGCGTTATTACTGACACCAGTAGTTTGCTCATCTTCAGCAACACAGGGAGCCAGGTCCTAAACTGGTCACTTACTCAGAGCAGTTCTGTCCCCTGGCTTTCTTTTGACATAACAAAAGGCTCAGTGGATTCAGGTAGCTCTGCTATGATCAACGTGCGAGTTATTAGTAGCGGAATGGCAGTTGGAACGTATACATTGACCTTAACGATCAGTGATAGCGATGCTGGAACCGTAGTTTTACCTCAGCAGGTCAAGATTATCCTGGTTATTTCTAGTTGAAATACTGGACAAGAAGAGATATGAGCCAGCTTTGCTTTCTTATGTGCGATCTTTCTGACATTGCTATGGATAGTATAGCATCCTGATCTGTATAAGAGGAAAATGGAATAAATGGTGTTGCAATTTGGATTAAATGCCATTTTCATCGCAGAGGCCAGTCATCTATACTTCTAACTAGGGCGATGTAAAAGCCTGTGTCATACTTTGGCCAGGCCTCCCTCTCCACAGAAAGATGAGCGACGCAATGGGCGCGACTGCACCCATTGTGATCTTTAAGTGGTCGAGCGCCTCTTTAGGAAAACAGCTCTCAATATCACAAATACTTCTCAGTCCTAAAATGAGTGTTATCTGAGAGTTGGGTAGCGCCTCTGACTAGAGGCATATCAAAGCATTGAGACAGAGACCTGAGAAGCGGATTTGTGCCATTTGAGCATTTTTATCGCCTCTATTCAGAGTCACTACCAACTTTTTGAGGACGACCCCTTTCTTTTATGTACTGAATAGTCAGTAGTACTGCTTGTGCTGATGGTATTATCCGTAGGTTTTTGTTTCCAATGAAACAGAAGGAGGATACAAGACGCTACAGAAATTCAAAAAATCGGTTATCGAGATATAAGGCATGGCGAGGTTTCCACCAGAGAATCAAGTCACCTGGGAGAGCGTTTATGAGTCAAAGGAAGCAGCAGATACAAAGCAAACAGATCCAAGAAGCCACAGGTTTCACCACGCCCCCACGTGAAGAGGCTCAGCACACCATATAGCAAACGACACACCTTCCGTCATCACCAAATATGGATGGTTGTGAGACATCTTGCCCTTTGGATAGTAGCAGCTGTCGTCTTTGGGGGAGGACTCTCATCACTCTTGGGTTTCCATTTCTTGTCGTTGACCATGCCAATGCCTTCTGTATGAAAGCACTTTCTCTGTTGTTGAAGCTACATATGATGTGAGTGGAGCCTATTACAAAGCTCGCGGTGAAGATTTAGGGTGGATCTCCCTGAATAACTTTGGATACCCACTGCAATGGGCGGGTCAAGTCTCATCACTTCGTGCTGGCCAAACGGGCGCCCCCTTTCTCGTCGATGGGAGATATTATATTGTGAGATGTCTCGAAGGTCCAGATTATGAGCCGTGGCCATTGAATGAGGTTCAAGATCAGGTCAAAGCTGATCTTATGGGGGACCAACTCCATGCAGCGTTCGCCCACATTCTTGCTCAACAAGAACAACATATGAGCATCGTTTTGCTTGATCAACGATATGGCATGGTCTTACAGAACTTCGAGCAGTCACTTTATCGTGTATGATGTTGTTCATATTTGCTGTTTAGTAATGTGAAAAGAAGATTCATATTGAACTCACGCGCACCTGAAGCACTCTTTTACGCTTTTGCTCATGTTGCAAACATGAGGTATGACTCATAAAATGGTGACGGCGTAGCCGCCAGCAAGAGCTTTTGTAAAGCTCTGACTCTATCAGATCAGGGCTTCGCTTCTTTCACCGCCCACCCACCCTTTTTGGATGGGCGAGGGCAGCGCATTTGCGCTGCCCTCG
>DAOTTL010000609.1:0-3603 GCA_034438135.1 Ktedonobacteraceae bacterium
AAGAGAAAGGGGGGCAGCGCAAACGCGCTGCCCCCCACATCCAAAGAGGGTCGGTGCGGGAAAGGCATGACATTTGTCATAGTCTTTTAGTGATTGCCTTCACTACCTTCTCAATCAATGTTGGCCTATACTTCAGGTGAAAGAAAAAAGTAGAACGTTATCATCAATGACTGAGATGCAGATGGTAGGTAGAGTGGCTTTTGAGGTGTTATCAGAAAGGAATAAATACTATGAATACAACAGAAAAATCATCAAATGGTGGTCTCTTGGCGCGTCAGCCGCTTTCAGCGGTTGGCAAGATAGCCTTTCGCTTCCTCCTTGTTATAACAATTTTTAGTCTCCTGGGTATCGTAGCGCTGGCATTTATCCATGGTCTGGGTCCCAGTAACATTGCCGTCTCAATCTGTGCGATCCTTGGATTGCTGTTCATGCTGAGCGGCGTTCGTCTGTTGCAGGCGCTAAGCGCACTTGTCATAGGCATTTTTCTGGTTGTAACCCTTACTGTTCCTTACGTAACTTCGAGTCTGGCAGATCCAAAGAGTACGCAGATTGCGGGCGGGTTTGGCAAGTTTGTTGGGATCGTTGTCCTTATAGCGCTTGCCTTGATGGCCTTCATCTCGTGTCTGGCGGTTACCGCCCAGAATTACCTTCAGAGGGACCACCATCAGACGCCGCGCTGGTTCTCTATTCTGATAAGCGGAGCGCTCGGCATTATGTTGGGGTCTATTCTGCTGGGGGCTGTCCTCCAACCAGCGGCAGGCTCCACGGGTACGGCTTTGACAAATGGCGTTCCAACGGTCCATATGGGTTCGACAAGTTTTGATCAGAATTCGGTGACTATTAGCAAAGGCTCAAGTCTGTTGCTGGTGGACGATACCTCTGTGGTACATATTCTGGCCAACGGGTCCTGGCAGAACAATAGTCCTGCACCAAAGCGAGAGGCCAGCGCACCAGTAATCAACAATGTTCAATTAGAGAGCAATAGCGTGACCGTGGGACCATTCACAACTGCCGGTACCTATCACATTTATTGTATAATTCATGCTGGCATGCAACTTACTGTCATTGTTCAATAAAGATGGATATGTATGTCAGAGATTTTTCTCTGGCATACATATCCATAAAATGTATCGATCAGGCATTGTAAAAAATGCCTGATATAATGGCCACTATACTATAATGAAGGAAACTATGTCTACTTATCAGATCGTATCGCGAACAATGCCGCTTACTTCTCCGCCAGTGCGACGACGAAGGTACTTGAGCCAGAGGACAGTCGCTGTTTTGCGCTTCATTATAGGTATAAATATTGCAGCCCTGCTTTTTATCGTGCTTCTTTCACTCTCGCACTCTGACTATGCATTTATTCTGCTGCCTACGCTTTTGAGTTTGCTCAGTGGAGGTAGCAGACGCTATAGTTTCAGCATTATTCTTAACAGTACGTTGCTCTACTTTGTCGTTACTTTCTGTTTATCGCTCGTCTATTACAGTTTTATCGCTTTTGGGGTTTTACTGACGCATCCGTCTTCTGATACAGATCATATTATTCTGGTGTGTGCGACTCTGGGCTGGGTTGTCATTATTGAACCAATCCACGCCTATCTTCAGTCTCTGATTGAGGGACGTTTCAATGCGCGTGACCTGGCGATAAACAGGGCGGTGGATACTTTTACTTCAACCTTACGCGAGGAGATTGAACTGTCTTCTTTGAGAGAACATTTTCTTGATCTCATTCATCAGACGCTCAAGCCCTATACTATGGCTCTATGGATAGAGATAACTGAACCTTCGAATGGGGTACAGTCTGACTTGCCGGAAATTTCAGTTGCGGATAATGATCCTTTTGCACTCTACGCTCTGCTTCATCCAGGGGTCCTGGAGATTGACCGCTTACAACTGACCTCGCCACTGTTACAGGATCTGAAGACGAGGAGTATTGTACTTGCGTTGCCTCTAGCCAGTCAGGGAGAGATGATAGGTCTGTTGATTCTGGGGGTGAGTTTGGATGGTCAGGACTATACGCGTCAGCAGTTGCTGCTGTTGAACTCGCTTGCTTCTCAGGTGGCTCCGGCCATACGTGTGGCTCAGGTGGTACGGGAGCAGCAGGAGCAGGTTCTTGAGCGTGAGCGTTTTGAGCAAGAACTGCGGACCGCTCAGAGGATTCAGCGCTCCTTTTTACCTGAGAAAGTTCCAACGCCTGTCGGATGGCGGCTTATGCCCTACTATCAGCCTGCTCGCGAGGTTGGTGGCGATTTCTATGATTTCATTGGCTTTGACGATGGACGTGTGGCTCTGATCATAGGCGATGTCTCGGGCAAAGGGGTTCCTGCGGCTCTGTTGATGGCGACGGTTCATACGATGTTGCGCAGCGCTTCTCAAAATTCCACTTCTCCATCTCAGATTCTGACCCGGGTGAATGAGCTTCTTGTGGCTGAAATTCCTGGTGGCATGTTTGTAACCTGCTTTTATGGTCTGCTTGACCCTCAGAATGGTCGTTTGCTTTATGCTAATGCTGGTCATGAGGCTCCCTATCGTCAACGCAGTGAGGAGGCCAGCGAACTCTGGGCCACAGGTATGCCCCTTGGAATGCTGACTGGTTCAATCTATGATGAGCACGAAACTATCCTGGAGCCAGGGGAGCGACTGTTCTTCTATAGCGATGGTCTGGTGGAGGCTCATAGCCCTGACCGGGAGATGTTTGGCTTTCCTCGTCTTCAGTGTCTCCTCGCTGACAGTGCTCCTGAGACTCTGCTCATTGATGCCGCCCTTGCTGATCTACGACGCTTTACCTGCGAGGGATGGGAGCAGGAGGATGATGTGACTCTATTGGAACTGCTGAGGATCCTTGAGCAACTCCAATAAAAGAATAAAAAGAAATGATGCTTGCAATTTGCAAGTGAATGTACTATACTATGCTAAGGCAGGCAGATAAAAGCGGAGGTGCTGAATAGCTTGCCGAAATAATCAGCAAATGATTATTGGTACTGCCGGTATCGAAGGCGAGCAGAGGAAAATCGAGGGAGTCAATGTATTATGAAGCATACGCAGCACAGGCGCTCAGACTGTCCCATCAATTTTGCTCTGGAGACATTTGGTGATCCATGGTCACTTTTAATCATTCGTGATATGGTCTATTTTGGCAAGAAGACCTATGGGGAATTTTTAGAGTCGGAAGAGGGCGTGGCGACCAATATTCTAGCCAGCCGTCTGACCCGTATGGAGCAGCAGGGCATTCTTGCTAAAAGACCCTCATCCTCTGATAAACGTAAAGAAGAGTATGTTCTGACCGAGAAGGGTCTGGATCTTATTCCTGTACTGGTGGATCTGGGGAACTGGAGTGCCCGCTACGATGCACAAACCGCTGCCCCGGCTGCCTGGATCGCTCTGGTAGAGGCTGACAAAGAAACGATGATCCAGCGCATTCGTGAAACGGTTCAGAGTGGCAGAGCCGTCTTTGTGGGCGAGGATAGTCTTCTGAGTCAATTCGTGTAGCATTAAGCCCCGTCAACGAGACGATGTAACAGATAGATGAAATCACCGATCAGTTTGGGGCCGCAGCCTTTACAACTGGTCGGTGAGACTATGTATGGCATCTTATGATTT
>DAOTTL010000610.1:0-6923 GCA_034438135.1 Ktedonobacteraceae bacterium
TAATGGCACAAGTTCGATGGATACAGAATCGAACCCGGCACCTGCAGCCAATGCTATCAGCTACCTACTCTATTTCTATTTGAGTATTTTGAGAGCGGAGCAGAGATTGTAGGACAGCCAGCCAGGACGATAGATACTCCATTTAACTATGGTGTTTGAAGGATGCTAAACAGCCAGAAGTATAGTTGGAAAGCAGCAAGTAATGACTAATAGTTCCCGTTTCTTATTACCAGTAGATGCAGAACTCGAATTGCGTCTCATCGTGGAATGGGAAGCTGAGGAACTTTTTCACCTGATAGACACAAATCGGTCTTATCTGCGCCAATGGTTACCCTGGGTGGATGCCGAAAGGTCTCTTGAGGATAGTCAGGCATTCATCCAGCGTTCATTGCAAGAATACCTGAACAACGAAGGCATCCAAATGGGCATCTACTACCAGGGACGGCTGGTCGGGGTGATTGGATGCCACTCAGTTGTCTGGTCCAACCGCAAGGTCGAGATTGGCTACTGGATGGGTGCACAATTCCAGGGCAAAGGCCTGATGACACGAGCCTGCCGTACCCTGATCGACTATGTTTTTGAAAAACTCTTACTGAACCGCGTAGAAATTCGTTGCGCCACCGGCAATACTCGCAGTTGCGCAATTCCGCAAAGGCTAGGCTTTAAGCAGGAGGGAATTTCGCGCGAAAGTGAGTGGCTCTATGACCATTTTGTAGATCTTGTAATCTACGGTTTGTTAGCTCGCGAGTGGCAGACACGACAGTCAGGTCAATGAAAAATCACCTGTTTTTTCTCAGCAAAGCGTAGAGAACGCACCTTGTCAGGGAAGATGGATAGAGTACTGGCTTTTTACACTTATGGGAGTAAATCGAGTGATCCAAATTATGAATAAACCACCATCATTGCGTCAATGGCCTCACAAATCCTTTCGCGTCCTACTTATTCTAGGATTTGCATATTTTTACCTTCTAGGTCTGGTTGCATTTACACCCCAGGCTTTTGCAGCTTCTTTAGATAGACCCGGTGGCACTGTCTCGGATATCACGGTACGCCGCGTAGATATCGCTCAGCCCGCAGTTGTGCGCATTATTACAAAAATTGATGGCAGTTTAACCGTGCGCTTTACATCGACTTCGCCAGCCGCAACCTTTCCCCTTGGAGGTGGGACCTATCCACTTGAATTCAGTGGTACGGGCTCTTTTATTAGCTCACATGGAGAGCTGCTAACCGCGGACCACGTTGTCAATCCACCACACGATCAAAGCCTGAATATAGCTCTCTACGAGACCGCAGCTCCAGATATCGCGAACTACGTCAACACTCATTATCAAGTTCAGCAACCCTTTACAAGCGATGCCATAGTCCAGTCACTGGAGACCGGTGATTTTCCGTCCACTCCAACCTATGGCCAGGCGTCGAGCAAAGTCTACCTGAGTACCGCTTATACGGGTGTAATCCAGGCAGCTAAATTCGATGACCTTCCTGGCAACCTTGTTGCTAATGTGGATCGCATCGAAGCACAAAGCTCTTTTGATGCAATGGATGTAGCAATTGTTCATGTCAGTGGCATGGACAATATGCCAACAATTCAATTAAGTGATTCTAATCAGGTCGCCGTTCTGGATGACCTCACTGTAATTGGCTTCCCAGGACTCGCTGACGTTAGTACTTCTCCGACAAATCTGTTGACCTCATCTATCAATAAAGTGTATGTCAGCGCCATTAAGACGACAGATACAGGCGTTCCACTACTTCAGGTCGGTGGAAATATCGAACATGGCGATAGCGGAGGCCCGGTTCTGGATAACAATGGTAATATTGTTGGCGTTGTGAGCTTTGGCATTAACGATTCGGATGAAACCGGAGAAACGACCTTCCTCCAGGTCGCGAATAGCGCTGAATCTCTTATTAAGTCCCAGAACATAAATACCTCTCCTGGCCCTCTTCAGCGGGCATGGGAACAGGCCATTAATGACTACTCTTCGTCTCAAGTGGGCCATTGGCACAAAGCCACTCAGGAACTCTCGACTATCTCGAATACCTATAGGAACTTTCAAGGCATTATTCCTTATCTGAATAATGCACGGAAACAGGCTGCCAATGAACAGTTGCCAGTTTCTTCATCTTCGTTAAGTAACTCTATTCCCTGGCTGGCTATAGTGCTTGCGATTTTGTTCATACTCGTCATCGTCTTTCTCGTGATTTTTCTCGTTTTGCGACAACGCACCCAACCACTGGCACCTGCTGGCACTAGAAATATCCACTCCAGTCCTGCGCAGTACGGTGGCTATCCGTCCTGGCAAAATAATCAGCCAGAACCAGGATACTCTGCGCCATCACCAGTCGGCTACGGCTCTACGCCCTGGTTTGAACAGTCTACTGGACATTTCTCAGCTTATCAACCTATGAATACTCCTCCTCAAACACCGCCATTAGCCATTCCTCAGACTCCCATGACAGTAGAGTCATCTCAGGTAGAGGGTGATCAGAGCTTGCAAAATGGCTTTGCGGATCTCGAACCACTCTCGCATGGACAGGTTTCTGACAAGCCATCGACTAATTCTATCTATCAGCCCTCTCCCTGGCTTTCCGGTGTACCGGCTGATGATGTAGCCATAAACCCGAGTCAGGAGAACATATTCAGTCACCCTGAGCCCACTCAGAGTTCCGACGAACTTACTCTACGTCCTGCCTCATCACCTGACTACGATCATCAGCTTCCCGTCTGGATGCCTGATAGAGCGACCGTCAACAACGTGAGTCAGGAGAATACGTTCAGCCACTCTGAGCCCACTCAGACTCGCGGGGAACTTCGATCACAGGATATTCTACGGCAAATGGCTGGTATCCAGGATAGCGAACCAGTGCTACCACCCGCTCGCTCATTCAGCGTTCCCAGACGACCCTCCACAAGCGCAGAGATTGGACCAGAACTAGCTGCCTTGTCAACGGATACCTATAAAGGCTTGCGAGTGCTCATGGCTCCCTGTGGTCATATCAACACCCCCGACGTGCGCTTCTGCCGTCTATGCGGACAGCCAGTGAAAGAGAACTACAAAGACGAGACCACCGGCATGTTGTAAGAGCCAGGTCAAAGAAAAAGGAAACATGCATGAGATAAGCAGAGATCAGAGAAATTTCTCTGATCTCTGCTTATCTCATGCATGTTTTGCCAATGTGGATTATGCACTTTACGTTCGGTTTTAGTAATGATATTCTGCTTTTGGAGCGATTTTGATGTATAATTTTGCTGAAGACGATTCCACCTGGCAAATAGGATTATCATCCCGTTGTCATAGAAATTCCCAACAAGAGAATAGGGCTAAAACAATGCATCAAGAAATACCTGAGACTGTACACAGAAGGTGGAGATGGGGGCAGAACATATATAGATTGTGCCTGTTAGGAATGGTATGCTTTGCTCTGGTATGTATGGAAGGGATGATAGCTGGTGTGCCTACGGCTCATGCCGATGGAGTACCAGGTGGCAATATCTCAGATCCAGTTGTGCGTGCGGTAGATATTGCAAAACCCGCGATTGTACGTATTATCACAGAAGAACTTGGCATATTGACGGTTACCTTCTCTAATAATAAGACCGTTACCTTTCCACAAACACCTCAGAATGGCGTTAATGGCTATGCGCTGGCCTTTTCAGGAACAGGAGCTTTTATTAGCGCACACGGCGATATCCTGACGGCAGATCATGTTGTCAATGCGCCAAAAACTGATCTGGATCAAGGCCTTTATCAGCTAGCTGCAACAGATGTAGCAAATTATATCAACCAGAACCTCAAACCAGCTCAGCCAGCCACGTCTGACCAGGTAATACAGAACCTCACCAGCGGACAACTGCTATCAACTTCACAATACCAGGGAACGCAAAGTCGTGTCTTTCTAAGTACTGACTACACAGGGAGCGTGAATGCGTCAAGCCTCCAGAGCATTCCTACCACGCAGTATGCAGATGTCGATCAGATCAAGCAGCAAAGTGCAACCGATCAGAGCGACGTCGCTATTATCCACGTCAGTGGGATGGATGATATGGCCATGCTGCAATTGGGAAACTCCTCGGGAGTTCAGCCACAAGACCAACTCAGGATTATCGGGTTTCCTGGCAATGGAGACGTCAATGATACCAATCCAACCGACTTTTTGACTTCATCTATCAATGAAGTACTCGTCAGTTCTATTAAAACGACCCCATCGGGTGCGCCCGTTATTCAGGTCGGTGGCAACGTCGAGCATGGCGATAGTGGGGGTCCAGCCCTGGACAGTAGCGGCAACGTCGTCGGCATAGTAAGCTTCGGTCTCTCTGACACTGGTAGTACCAGTTTTTTGCAGGCCAGCAATAGCGCCCTCCAACTCATTCAGGCAGCCAATATCAGCACCACTCCTTCAGCTTTTCAGCAATCCTGGAGCCAGGCATTCAAGGACTATGCATCCACATCAGCAGGTCACTGGCATAAAGCGACCCAGGAGCTTCAGCAGATTGCAACAAGCTATCCACGCTTTAAATCGGTGACCCCCTTTTTACAGTACGCGAGTCAGCAGGCTCGCACAGAAACCCAGACACAGAACTCAGTTTCAAATGGCTCTTCTAGTACTGGCATCAGTGCATTGAGTTCTTTGAGTCCAATCTACATCATCATAGGCGGCGTGTTTATACTGCTCCTGCTGATCGTCATTGGCGTACTGGTCTCGCGCAGGAAAAAGCCTGCCGTGGTCACACCCGGCTACAATGCAGTGGGGCAAAACTACAATAATTTTTCTGGTGCTACGCCTGGTTATTCATCAACGCCCGGTCAGAACATTCCTGGGACCCCTCCACAGAATCCTTTGTACCAGAGCCGGCCAGGCTATCCTCAGCCACAACAGCCCTCTGTTATTCAGCCGGGCTATCCTCAGCCACAACAGGTCCGACCCGCGTCACCTGGTGGCATATCAGCTTTTGGAGCTCCGAGTTCACCTGTACCGCCCCAGTCGGCTGGAGCTTCGCAAATCCAACCGAACGCCGTCTCCCCCGAAGCAACATTACTTCGGTCAGGGCATCCTGGCAATCCAAATTCGGTATGGAGTATCTGGCCGTGTGGACACACCAATCGGTATGATGCACGCTTTTGCGGAATCTGTGGGGACCCCGCTCCGCCGTTATCCGCCCGCCGCGATATACAATCATAATATAAGTCATACCTGATTGTTCTGTGGCTTGCAGAGCCGTCCCTCCACAGAAAAGAAAGAGAAAAGGAGCCGTTTGCAAACGGCTCCTTTTCTCTTTCTTTTGTTCTACTGACCTGCTACGCGCCCATAATGTTATAGCCAGCATCGACAAACATAATCTCACCAGTAATAGCGCGAGCCAGATCACTGGAGAGGAAGAGAGCCGTATCGCCGACCTCGCTCTGTTCAATATTCCGTCTGAGAGCTGAGACCTCGCTTGTATGGTTACGAAAATTCGTAAAGCCAGAGACACCGCGTGCTGCCAATGTATTGAGGGCGCCAGCAGAGATAGCATTCACACGAATATTGTACTCGCCCATTTCATAAGCCAGATAGCGGACACTGCACTCCAGAGCAGCCTTCGCTACAGCCATGACATTATACTTGGGCATTACTCGTTCACTTGCCTGATACGTCAGCGTCAGCACACTACCACCTCCAGTGGCCTGCATCAAAGGCAGAGCGCGACGAGCCATAGCAGTTAGGGAATAAGCACTGATATCGAGTGCGGTTATGAAATCCTGGCGTTCAGTCTGATAAAAAGGATTCTCCAATGCATTTTTAGGAGCGAAACCAACCGAGTGAATCAGAATATCCAGTTTCCCATCGAACGTCGTTCCTACCTGTTGAAAAGCAGCATCTAATTCTGCATCACTCTGGACATCGCACTGAAACGTCGTCGTACCAGGGATCTGGCTGGCCAGATTTTTCACATCCCTTTCCATGCGTTCCTGATAGGAAAAGGCCAGAGTAGCCCCTTCTCGCGCTAAAGACTGAGCAATGGCCCAGCCAATTGAGCGATGATTAGCGATACCAAAGATAAGAGCACGCTTTCCTTCGAGTAAAGGCATAAGAATTTCCTCTCAAATTAAATGAATGTCAAAATAAGGATACGAGAAAGTATTAAAACAGATGCCGCCAGAGGAGTAAGGCAGACCTACATGATCTATGCCATCTGTCCTGCCTCATCATTTTTCAGTCCACTTTCTTTAAGATTCGATAGGATAATTTCGGCGGATCCAGCCACTCATACCATTTGCCAGGTTATAGACTTTTTTGACGCCCGCCACCAGAGCGATTTCACTGGCGGCAGAACTGCGCTGTCCCGAATGACAGACAAAAAGAACATCTTCGTCTTCCGAGATGTTAAGATCCTTTAAAGCTTTGCCGAATGAGTAGATGCCATCCATCGGAATGAGAGTAGCTTCTGCGATATGACCCTGCTTCCATTCATCTGGTTGGCGCACATCGATGACTCGACATTTCTGCTCAACCATATTTTTTGCCTGGTCAGTACCTATAGTGGTATAGGGCAAATTCTCGTCTTCATGCATCATAGGAATACTCCTTCTTAGTGAGCGGTATCGTACTGTTCAAGCCAGAGGCGTCCGAGTGTCGTGACGCTAATCATATACTCGTCGCCAACAAACGCCATAGTAAGCAAGCCTTGATCTTCCATATCACGGAAATCATCCGTGATCAAAAAATACTGGCGTACAAGGCGTGAAAGATCACTCTCTGGCAATTGTTTCCAGATTAAAAGCTCCCGCAATACAGCAGCAAATTGTGGCCCGCTATCATCAATTGCCCGCATGAACGCGTATCCTCATTTCCCTCAACAACCATGAGAGTGTTATTTGATGACCTGTATCAAGGATAGTGTAACAAATCTCAACACAGAGGGCAAGTATAGTAATCCCTCT
>DAOTTL010000611.1:0-15433 GCA_034438135.1 Ktedonobacteraceae bacterium
ATGGAGTCTTGTAAGAAAGCCGCCCCACCCCCAAAAGAGAGGAAAAATGGCTGAGTTTGCTAACAGCGAAGCTGTTAGCAAACTCAGCCATTTTTCTTAAAGCTGTGACGGCGCAACCGCCAGCAAGAGCACTGGCTCATTTTGTCAAAATGAGGGCTGACTCATAATATCTGCTAGTCGGTGAGTAGATCTCGACCAATGGCGACGGCGACGGCTCGAACTTTGGGCATAAGCTCAGTAAATTGTTCAATGGTTAGCGATTGAGCGCCATCTTTGAGTGCTTCGTCGGGATTGGGATGGACCTCAACCAGGAGCGCATCTGTGCCAGCGGCTACCGAGGCCAGCGAGAGTGGCGTTACGAGGTCGCGCCGACCGGTGCCCTGGCTGGGATCTGAAATGATGGGCAGATGCGAGAGACGTTTAATTAAGGGGATCGCGCTGATATCCATGGTATTGCGGGTCATTTTTTCGAATGTGCGAATGCCGCGCTCACAGAGAATAACGTTAGGATTGCCTTGAGAGAGAACATATTCGGCGGCTAGCAGCCACTCTTCAAAGGTTGCGGACATGCCCCGTTTGAGTACTACTGGCTTCTGTGTTTTGCCTACTTCGTCCAAAAGCATATAGTTTTGCATATTGCGGGTGCCAATCTGTAAGATATCTGCATATTCACAGACTAGATCGACGTCAGTGGGGGTCATTACCTCGGTAATTACCGCCATGCCGAACTCTTCGCGTGCCTTTGCCAGGAGCTTCAATCCCTCTTTGCCCATGCCACGAAAGCCGTAAGGCGAAGTGGAAGGTTTAAATGCGCCTCCCCGTAGGATGACCGCACCCTGTTTACGCACTTCTTCGGCGGTGTGCATGAGCTGTTTCTCGCTCTCGACCGTACAGGGACCGGCCATCATGATTACTTCTGTTTCGCCGATGCGTACAATGCCGCCAGAGACGCACCTTGAGGGCACTTCGACAACGGTATTTTGCGGGTGAAACTCTCGACTGGCCAGTTTATAAGGTTTGGAAACAATCAGGATGCGCTCAACGCCGGGCAGACCTTCCAGTGCTTCGCCAACTGTTGGATTGATGCCTCCAACGGTTGAACGTGTCCCCGACGGTCCAATTGCTCCCAGAACGCCGATAACGGTTAACTCTGCCCCGCGCGAGAGATGTCCACTCAGACCATGATCTTTCAGGAAAATCTGGACATGTTCAATCTGCTCGTTGCTACAATGCTGTTGCATGACGACGATCATTAGAATTGGACTCCTTATCTGATGAAAATAGAGGCACATTTCTCTGGCTTCTTTGCCCCTCTAGTAAATCACTCGGACTTGCTGTGCCTTCATCGCCATGCTTGCCTGTGTGACTTGTGCCCCAGAATTACTACTGAATGGGATGCTCCGGGCGTAAATTGACCGCTCCACGAATGTAGACGTGCTGTATCTCGGTCAAACTACGCGTTGTGTTGACATGGAGCAGAACGCGCACACATTTGCCCAGACTTCCTGGTACTGGTATCTCGCGCGTGCACATCAACGGTACGTCTGTCCAACCCAACATTCGCGCTGCGAGCGCCGGAAATTCAGCATCCAGGTCCTCAGTGAGACTGAAAATCGCGCTGGCGATGTCCTCGACATGTAAATCGTTCCGTTGAATGAGCAGTTGCAGGAGCTCGGTGGTCACTGAGAGGATCTCGGCGCGATCATTTTGCTCAACTGTTGTTGCTCCTCTAATGCCTCGACAATATGTCATACGTCTCACCTCTTAGAAAAAAAATTAATCCTATTTCGTTTGCATTAAGGATATGCTTACATTCTAAAGGATGAGAGTATGAAAGAGCAAGCAAAAGAGCTTTATTGTCAGTATTTTTCCCTCTTTTTAGTGCGCTGTGGCCTGATGCAGGTCGTGAATGTAGTGTTCGACGACCTCGACCAGTTCGTCGGCTGGATGTTCAGCGAGCAGGTTTACGAGGGCGCTGCCAACGACTGCTCCATCAGCGATGGAGACAATTGCGGAGACGTGCTCAGGTTTGGAGATGCCAAAGCCGACTGCTATCGGTACCTCTGGATACTTTGTATTGGCATGAACGCGGTCGAGAAAGGCTGGCAGATGCTCAGGCAGCGATTGACGCGCACCTGTGACTCCGCTGAGTGATACGCAGTAAAGAAAGCTGCCGGGTATGCTTCCTGCCTGCTCTGAGATCTGGGCGATGCGCTCGTTCGAGGTGGTCGGCGGGACCAGGAAGACCAGGGTTAGTCCATGTTGCAGGGCCGCTTCGCGCAGTGGTCCTGCCTCTTCCAACGGCAGGTCGGGTACGATCAATCCGCAGATGCCGCATGCCGCAGCCTCCTGACAGAAACGTGTCAGACCGTAAATGAACAGTGGATTGTAGTAGCCCATCATTAACAGCGGAACACTGGTCTCTGCCGAGACACGACGAGCTACCTCCAGAAAATTATCGGGTGTCACGCCCTGTTTGAGCGCTACCTGACCGGCTCGCTGGATGGTTGGTCCATCAGCCAGGGGATCGCTAAAGGGCATGCCCAGTTCTATCAGGTCTGCTCCGGCCCGAGTCGCAGCCAGAACCACCTCAATGCTCTGTTCAAGGGAGGGGTATCCACACATGAAGTAGGGGATCAATACCCCTCGATTCTCTTCCCTTGCTCTGGCAAAGGCAGCGCTGATGCGCAACGCTGGTCTGTGCTGTACTTGAGATGTCGAGTTGCTTGTTTTTTGCATCGCTTTTGTCTTTCATTCATATTGTTGCAGTGAACCGGGAAAGTGCTTGTGCTCTATTCAGCGGGTTTCACTTGCCTTTATTTCGTTGTTTTTATAGCTTTATAAGGTGACGCCCAGCGCTTTGGCTACTGTGAGCATATCTTTGTCGCCGCGACCAGAGAGATTGAGAAGGATCAGTGAGCCAGCGGGGAGTTGCTCCTGTTGCACCATATCTAGCAGGTAGCCGAGTGCGTGTGAGGATTCCAGGGCCGGGATGATGCCCTCGGTACGACTGAGTTCCTGGAGACCTCGCAGGGCGGTGGCATCATCTGCTGAGACATAGGTGGCGCGTCCGCTCTCTTTGAGGTAGCTGTGTTCAGGTCCGACCCCTGGATAGTCCAGTCCAGCGGAGATACTGTGAGTGTCGATGACCTGACCATGCTCGTCTTGCAGAAGATAGCTGAGTGCTCCGTGGAGTACACCGGGACGTCCCATGGTCAGCGTGGCGGCATGTTTGCCGCTCGTCAATCCCTCGCCTGCGGCCTCGATCCCGATAAGTTGGACCGAGGGATCATCGGCGAAGGGATAGAAGAGTCCAATTGCGTTGCTGCCGCCGCCCACACAGGCCAGAGCGTAGTCGGGCAGACGACCCTCCATCTCCAGGATCTGGGCACGTGCCTCAATGCCGATGACTGTCTGGAAGTCGCGCACAATATAGGGATAAGGGTAGGGACCTGCGGCAGTTCCAAAGAGATAATAGGTCGTCTCGACGTTTGTGACCCAGTCGCGAATGGCCTCGTTAATAGCATCCTTCAGCGTGCGGCTGCCAGTGTTTACGGATCGCACCTCTGCTCCCAGCAGTTTCATGCGGAAGACATTCAGCGATTGACGTTGGATATCTTCTTCGCCCATATAGATAATGCAGTCCAGGTCGAGCATGGCACAGACCGTGGCCGTGGCAACTCCGTGCTGACCCGCACCGGTTTCAGCGATAATGCGTCTCTTGCCCATACGTCTGGCTAGTAGTCCCTGACCAAGCGCATTGTTAATCTTGTGGGCACCCGTATGAGCCAGATCTTCGCGTTTGAGGTAGACCTTTACATCGGGCGCGACGCTTTTGGAGAAGCGTGGCACATAGTAGAGTGGTGTGGGACGTCCGACGTAGGTGCGCAAGAGATCGGCCAGTTCTTTCTGAAACGCTTTGTCCTCTTTGATTACTTTGTAGGTCTCTTCAAGCTCAGCCAGGGGCTGCATCAGACTTTCCGGCACAAATTTCCCGCCGAATTCTCCAAAACGACCACGTGCATCTGGATAGGTTCCGTGTTGATAGGTCGTTTGTGCCATTGGATGATGTATTTGCATAGTATTGCCTTTCTTTGTTAGTGAACTGGGCACACTTTATGTGCGGGGCTTGTTTCGTTCTTCAAACAGGGGAGGAGGCCATAGCTCGTACTTGCTCAATAAATGTGCGAATTTTGACCTCGTCCTTGCTTTTGTTCGTCTCGACTCCGCTGCTTACATCGACGCCCCAGGGTCGAACCCGTGAGATGGCCTCGGAAACATTTTCGGCATTCAGACCGCCTGCCAGGAAAATGCGCTGCTGTTGTGCTGCGACCTGGGCCAGGCTCCAATCGTGGGTTGTACCACTGCCGCCACGACCGGGGGTGGGCGTGTCTACCAGTATCCGCCAGGTCACAGCGCGATAGGCTGCGAGCTTCGCCAGGTCCGTTGCGCTGCCCATCGAGATCGCCTTGATGACAGGTCGCTCAATTTTCTGACAGAACTCAGGACTTTCATCGCCGTGCAATTGAACAACATCGAGTCCGACCTGTGAGGCTACATCGTTGATAAAGCTGGCCTCTTTATTGACAAAAAGTCCGACCGTCTCCACCAGGTCGCGTCCCTGGGTTATCCCCTGGACCAGTTCGCGGGCGCGTTGGGGCGTGACATAGCGGTGACTGGGTTCATAGAAAACCAGGCCGAAAAGATCTGCTCCTGCCTGAAGCGCCGTTTGCAGATGGCTGGGATCGGAAAGTCCACATATTTTGACCTGAATATCCTCGTTCGCTCCTCGCAAGAGTTGTCTGATCTGTCCAGAGATATCCTGGGAGGTCACCAGCGACTCGCCAACCAGCATCGCCGAGATATCGTAGCGGGCCAGTCGGCGTGCATCTGCCGCAGTATGGATGCCGCTCTCCGCCACAAGCGCACAGTCGGAGGGAATAAGTGGACGCAGTTCGCGCAACAGACCGGGGTACATCTTGAACGTTTTAAGATCGCGGCTATTGACGCCGAGGATATGCGCTCCCGCACTTAGCGCTCTGCGTACCTCCTCTGCGTTGTGTGTCTCGACCAGGCAGTGCATCCCCAGACCACCCGCCAGCGAGAGCAACGATCTCAACTGCGTATCGTCCAGCATCGCGCAGATCAGTAGAATCAGGTCAGCACCCCAGGAACGAGCCTCATACACCTGATAGGCGTCGAAAATGAAATCTTTACATAACACTGGAATTTTGACCGTTTGTTTGATTGCACTCAGATAAGCTGGTGATCCCTGAAAGAAATGCGGCTCGGTCAGAACAGAGATCAACGAGGCCCCACTTGCCTCGTACGTGCTGGCAAGACCTATGGGATCGAAATGGGGCGCGAGCAAACCTTTCGAAGGTGAGGCGCGTTTGACCTCGGCGATAACATGAACAGCCTGTCGGGTCCCCAAGGCTGCCAGGGCATCGCGTGGCGTCGGTTGAGCCAGAGCACGTGTGCGAATCTCTTCGAGAGAAACCTCTTGCTTGCGTTGTGTCAGATCCTCGCTTGTGCGAGCCACAATTTGGTCCAGAATCATGACATTAGCCCACCTGACTCTGATACTGTGCGTTGCTACAGGCGACAATTTCGTTTAGTTTTCTGCGAGCTTTCTCATCCCGCAACGTGGCGCGGGCCAATTTCACTCCATCCTTGAGTGAGCCGGCCAGTTCTCCGACAAAGAGTGCGGCCCCTGTATTGAGACAAAGCATATCGGTTGCGGGTGAATCTATATCCTCGATGAGGATTTTTGCGAGCAGGTTTGCATTGTAATTTGCATCGCCTCCACGCAGCGGGCTGAGATCGCTAATACGGGTCAGTCCGACCTCTTCAGGGGTGATTGTGTATTCGCGTAGCTCCTCGCCCTGGCGGACCTCGCAGACCCGCGTAGGAGCTACGAGCGAGCATTCATCGAGTCCATCTTCACCGTGGATGATCAGGGTATGTTTGCTGCCTAGACGTAGCAGGACCTCGCCCATTTTACGTAAAAGTGAGCCATCGGCGACCCCTAGAACCTGGTAAGGTGTGTGTGCTGGATTGGTCAAAGGTCCAAGAATATTGAAGATCGTGCGGATCCCGATCTCGCGGCGAGTGGGACCAACATATTTCATCGCGGGATGGTAGGCCTGAGCAAACATAAAGCCAAAGCCAACCTCCTGAACACAGGTGGCCACCTGTTCAGGACCCAGATCGATCCGCGCTCCCAATGCCTCCAGCACGTCTGCGCTTCCACAGCGACTACTGGCCGAGCGGTTGCCATGTTTCGCCACCCTGGCTCCCGCAGCCGCGGCCAGGATACCAGCGCCAGTAGAGACATTGAAAATGCTCGCGCCGTCACCTCCGGTTCCACAGGTGTCCATGGCGATCTTTGCCGTGCGGTCATCCAGATGGACAGAGAGGGCTTTCTCGCGCATCACTCTTGCGCATCCAGCGATCTCTTCGACTGTTTCCCCACCTGGTCGCAGGCGCAGGGCCGTTAGAAACGCGCCCATCTGAGAGGGCGTTGTCTCGCCACTCATAATCTCTTCCATGACGGCGGTTGCCTCCGCCTCACTTAGCCTTGCTCCGGCAACTACCTGAGTAATGGCTTCACGAATCATTGCAGATACTCCTTTCTGGCTGATCAGTTCAGGGTGAGGAAATTGTGTAAAAGGGTCTTTCCACAGGGAGTCATAATCGACTCAGGATGAAACTGTACGCCTTGTACCGGGTAGGAGCGGTGGCGCAATCCCATGATCAAGCCGTCATCGGTCTCCGCCGTAATTTCTAGCACGCCGGGGAGAGTCTCGCGTTCGACGATCAGGCTGTGATAGCGATTCGCCTCGAATGGTGCGGGCAGTGCTTGAAAAACGCCTTGACCCTGGTGATACATCAGAGACGTCTTGCCGTGCATTGGCTCAGGGGCGCGAACCACGTGTCCGCCATAGACCTGTCCAATGGCCTGATGGCCCAGGCAGACGCCCAGGATCGGGATCTGTGGTCCAAAGCGTTCGATAATCTGACAGGAGAGACCCGCCTCATTGGGAGTACAGGGTCCAGGTGAAATCACCAGATACTCTGGTCGCAGCGTCTCAATCTCATCTAGCGTAATTTGATCATTGCGGTAGACACGAATCTCCGCACCCAGTTCTGCCAGATATTGGTAGAGATTATACGTAAAGCTATCGTAGTTATCAATGAGTAAAAGCATAGTTGGTACCCCCCTTCTGCTGATCAGCCGCGATCTGTTCCGCCATCTCCAGAGCCTTCAACAGCGCTCCAGCCTTATTCAAGCTCTCCTGATACTCTTCCGCCGGATTTGAATCGGCCACGATTCCGCAGCCGGCCTGGATATAGGCGCGTCCGTCTTTGACAACCATTGTGCGTAATGCAATCGCAGTATCTAAATTGCCAGAATGGCTAAAGTAGCCTACCGCACCGGCATAAACGCCGCGCTGCTCACCTTCTAACTCGCTGATAATCTCCATCGCTCGAATCTTGGGAGCACCGGAGACCGTTCCAGCGGGAAAACCTGCTCTCAGAGCCTCGTAAGGGGAGATATCAGGGCGAAGCTGTCCAGTAACGTTAGATACCAGATGCATGACGTGTGAATAGCGCTCAACCTGCATATATTCAGTGACCTGAACTGTGCCGATCTGGCTGACCCGTCCAACATCGTTACGGCCAAGGTCGAGCAGCATCACATGTTCGGCTCGCTCTTTAGGATCAGTGCGTAGCTCCTCGGCAAGGCTATCGTCCTCGATGGGGTCCGACCCGCGACCGCGTGATCCCGCGATGGGGTGGATTGTCACCTCATTCTGCTCGACGCGCACCAGGAGTTCGGGCGAGGCCCCGACAATCTGGAACTCTCCCAGATCGAGGAAGAACATATAGGGCGATGGGTTGATGGCCCTCAATGCCCGGTAGATTGTAAAGGGAGCAGCGTGTACCTCTCGGCTCAGACGTTGGGAGGGTACCACCTGGAATACATCGCCCGCTCGTATATATTCGCGTGCCCGCTCAACCATCTCCTCAAACTCAGCCTTTGTGCGGTTAGAAGTTACTTGAGGTGTGGTATCAGGACTCTGCGCCGGTTCGGGCGGAAAACGGAGGTCCTGTTTCAAACGCTCTTGTATATCAGAGAGGATAGCCACGCCGCGTTCATATTCAGCCGCCAGGTCAGGTGCATCGAGGTGCAGATGTGTCACCACCCGCACGCGGTGCTTCAGATGGTCAAAAACCAGAACCGTCTCAGTAAAACTGAAGACCGCCAATGGCAGATGGAGAGGATCCTTCTGTGGCACTGGCAGCCGCTCGAAACGTGCGACACTCTCATAAGCCAGGTAACCGACCGCACCTCCATGAAAGATCGGCAGCTCATCCTGCTGCTTTCTCGGTGGCTGAACCAGATAGTACTGTCCCAACTCCTTCTCAATGATCTCCAGGGGATCATTACAGGTTCGCTCCTCAACTCCTATCACTTCCGAAGTTGCTGGATTCATCGAGCGCAGGGTCGCTATCTCACCTCGGTGAGTGAGAACCAGATAGGGATCGATCCCAATAAACGAGTAGCGACCAATGCGTTCACCGCCCGCAACACTCTCCAGTAGAAAACCATAAGGTCCCCGCGCTGTCTTACAATAAGCCGCTACAGGTGTTTCCATATCCGCAAGCAGATCGCAGTAGAATGGTAAAAGTGGCCGTCTTTTTTCCGTTCCCTTCCCGTTTGCGAGAGTCGCGGAAATCTCTTGCACCGCAGCAAATGTGGGATGATACATGGTATTTCTCTCCAACGCTTTCTAGGTTGACTGGACATCTGCCAGTCCGCACTTGTGTAACGCATCAAACAATGAGAGAGGCCTGTAAGTATCGGCGAGGGATTAACCCAGGCCGACGACCGTTTTTATCTGCTGAAGGGTCTGTTCAGCAATGGGGCGTACATTATCGGCTCCCTGCTTGAGAATACCTTCCAAGGTGGGTAAATCATGCATCAGTTCATCATAGCGATTTTGGATAGGCGTGAGTGTTTCCACCAGACATTCGGTGAGGGCCGCTTTAAAGTCACCATAGCCTTTGCCAGCAAACTCGTCCTCAATAGCTGACTGAGTTTGACCGGTTAGAGCCTGGTAGATCATCAGTAGATTTGTGATACCAGGACGTGCGGGATCAAAGGTTACCAGGCGTAGCGAATCGGTTGTCGCGCGACCAATCTTTTTCTTGATTGTTTTGGGATCATCCAGCAGATTGATCCGCGAGTTAGGATCGGATGCGCTCTTGCTCATCTTGCTTGTGGGATCGTCGAGAGCCATTACCCGCGCCCCGGTCTGACCGATGCGAGCCTGTGGCAGAGTAAAGACCTCCTGTTGATAGCGACTATTAAAGCGTTGGGCCAGGTCGCGGGTCAGTTCGATATGCTGGCGTTGATCGTCGCCGACAGGTACCTCATGGGTCTGATAGAGCAAGATATCGCAGGCCATAAGAATGGGATAGAAGTAGAGTCCAGTATCTACTGTATCGGGATGTTCGCCCGCTTTTGTCTTAAACTGAGTCATACGATTGAGCCAGCCCATAGGGGTATAGCAGCTCATGATCCAGCTAGCTTCAGCGTGCTGGCGCACGTGTGACTGAATGAAGAAGTTGCAGTATGCGGGGTCCAGGCCGCATGCCAGATAGAGTGCTGCCAGTTTACGCGAGTTAAGGTGCAATTCCTGAGGATCGATCGGCATTGTGATGGCGTGCAAATCGACGATACAGAAGATGTTGTCAAACTTCTCCTGTGTCTCAACCCAGTTGCGAATGGCTCCCAGGTAGTTACCCAGATGGATATTTCCGGTTGGCTGGATGCCGGAGAAGATGCGCTTCTTCGTAGATGCCGAGTTCTCGGCTGAGAGTATTGCGTTCGATGGTTGTGCTTCGACTGGCATAATAGTCTACCTTCCGTACAGAGAGAATAGAGAGAAAACAATGACACAAAAAGGTCAATAAAAAACGCCACTCAAAACCCTTAAAGGGACGAGAGGCGTGAAGCTTTCGTGGTACCACCCTGATTCAGATTGTCCATCTGGACAATCCCTCTTTGCCGGGTACATGCTAGATATACCCTGTCCTCGATAACGGGGGACGTTCCGATTGAGCATTACTGACCGCTGTATGCGGCTTTCTTCTCTAGCTCCCAGGTCCATTCTACAGTGGCTATGTGTCGGTTTTCACCAGTTCCGATTCTCTAAACCAGAGCTTAACTGTATACTCTTCCTGTTCAGCGCTTTTAGCTATTCAATTTATTATTCTAAGTATACAGGATGTTTTTCTGTGAGTCAAGCAGTTCTTCTGAGTCACAGGGCCATTTCATTCTCCGAAAGCCAAAGGCTTTCGGCCCCACCCCCTGAATTTAAGAGGAATGGAGAGGGCTGTGGCCACCGCCACAGCCCTCTCCATTCCTCTTGTTTTGAACCAGGGAGGGGTTCCTCACGAGCATAAAATAGCCCTGTCTGAGTCACCTCTGATTTTTTGGCTTGCAAAGCCGCCCCTCCTCCTGAGAAAAGGGAGAAGTGGCTGAGTTTGCAAGCCGCAAACTCAGCCACTTCTCCCTGAAGATCTGGCGGTGCAGCCGCCAGAAAGAGCGTTGGCTCATTTTGCCAAAACGAGGGATGACTCATACCTATGTTAGTCTGGGGTGGGGTCGAGTCTGGAAGATGCATGATTGTTAGATAGCTCTACCTGAGTGCCAGCATCTATCACTATTTCGGGCAGATCTGTTTTTTTCTTGCGGGGAACCATGGTAGGGGCTGCGTCGCTGTCGTGTATGGTGAATGCAAAGCCTGCTCCGATGAGACTGAGTACGGCTGCGGCAATAAATGCTGCATGATAGGCGTTCACGTTTGGTACCAGAACCCCGTTTCTTCCCGCTTGCACCATGCCAAAGATACCGAGTACCGTGCTTACAACAGTAATTCCCAGCGATGAGCCTATCTGACGTTGAGCGTTATATATCGTCGAGGCCTGGCCTGTAGCTTCGTCTGTGATAGTGGCGAAGGCGGTCGTTTGCATGGGTAGGAAAGAGAAAGCCATGCCCGCGCCGATGCAAAATATGATCGTGCGCATAATCCATAGATTGGTAGTTAAGCCGATAAATGCCAGTCCTCCGATCAGGAAAGCCACACAGAGTAGTCCAATAGAAGTCAATCGGCGGGGTCCGACAATGGGATAGAGACGAGCAACGATCTGCGTTGAGATCACAACTCCTATCGCCTCAGGGAAAGTCGTCAGTCCTGAAGTAAAAGCATCGGCCCCACGAGCTTCCTGAAGGAAGAGTGGACTGAGGAAAAGCATGCTTAGAAAACCCGCACTGGAGAAAAACGTTACTATATTAGAGGTTCGGAAGGCCCGATCGTTAAATAAACGCAGGTTCAGCATAGGTTCAAACTTGCGCTGTTCAACTACTACAAACAGACCGAGCAGGCAGAGTCCCAGGATAATGCTTACCAGAATAAGGGGTGAACTCCAGCCAATGCCTGGACCCTCAGTCAGAGCATACATTACGAGTGCCAGTCCAATGCCAGCGAGCAAAAATCCTGCCAGATCAAAGGCTCCAGTTTTCAAAGATGCGTGCTCTTGTAAAAAGAGCAACGCGAAGATGCATACAGCAATGCCGATGGGGACATTGACAAAGAAAACCCAATGCCATGAAAGTTGAACGACCAGAATGCCGCCTAACACAGGTCCAATTGCAGGCGCAATCACGGTTGGAATGATCAAGATGCGTGAGACCTGTACACGTTGTGCTGGTGGAAAGGTGCGGTATAGGAGGGCTGTGCCAGAGGGCATAAGTGCGCCACCTGCGATCCCCTGAAGTGCTCTGAAGATAACCAGCATGCTAAAGTTTTGTGCCAGTCCGCAGAGAGCCGACGCAATAGTGAAAAGTGCCATCGAAAAGAGAAAGATACGTTTGCTTCCAAACCGGTCTCCCAGCCAACCTGAGGCCGGAATAACCGCAGCCAGGCTCAGCAGGTATGCGACGACGACCGCATCGATGGCACTGCCGGACACGCCCAGTTGACGCTGAATTGATGGTAGAGCGACATTAACAATTGTCCCATCCATGATGCTGACAAACATGGCTGAGACAAAAACTATACTGACACTGACTTTAGGGTTGATTTGAAAACGCTGCATTTTGTATGCTCCCAGGCTAACCATTGATCGATATTATATTGATTATATCTCTCTTTTCTCAAATAGACCCTTAGCTCTCGTCTCTCACCAATGCACTTGCGCATTTTGTAAGCGGCTTAATGGGGCGACCTTTTCAATGTCCATTTGCGAAACCGCCTGGTCAAGGGCTTTCTTCTTCGACTATAAATGTGCTTTGGGGATTTCTCAATCTGGTTATCGCTTATGTTCTTATTTAAATGAAAGGAAAGAAGCAGCGGATGTGCTCAACCAGACACATCCGCTGCTTCTTTCCTTTCTTAGTCCAGACTTGCGATGGCGCGGTCGAGACGAGCCAGGGTGCGCTCGCGTCCAAGGACTTCGACCATCTGAAAAAGTGGCGGGGTAGCTTTGCGACCACTAACCGCGACTCGGACTGTGCCAAAGAGCTGACCGGGTTTGAAACCCAGTTCAGTGAGCAGTTCGCGCATACCCGTCTCAACGGTCTCATGTTCCCACGATGGGATTGTGGCCAGGAGTTCACGTGAACGTTTTAGTACCTGCCTTGTGCCCTCGAGATCCATGCCTTTCTGGAGCAAAGGCACTTCATAAGTCCAGTTCTCAGTGTAGAAGAAGGAGACCGCCTGTGCCGCCTCGCCCAGGGTGCGCAGACGTTCCTGTTCCAGGTTCAGGACGTGCCTCGTATAGGTTACATCGAGTGGTCGGGTAATCTCATCGGGCAGACCTCCCTCGGCCTCGGCTCGCTCCATATAGGGCAACGTTCTGGTGGTCATCTCTTCGATCGAGAGCTTGCGAATGTATACCCCGTTCATCCAGGTCAGTTTCTCTGCGTCATAGATTGCTCCTGAGACCCCTACGCGCTCCAGCGTGAACCGTTCAATCAGTTCTTCATGGCTAAAGAACTCGGTTTTATCGTCATAGGACCAGCCGACCAGAGCTAGAAAATTGAATACCGCCTCCGGGAGAAAGCCATCGCGTTGCAGTTCTTTCCAGGAAGGTGCGCCGTGTCTCTTACTCAGTTTGCGTTTATCTTTGCCAAGAACATCGGGCACATGATAGATCAGCGGGATCTGCCATCCCAGAGCCTGCCAGATCTGCCAGTGGCGTGGTGCACTGGAGATCCACTCCTCGGCTCGCAGCAGGTGCGTGATCTCCATCAGATGATCATCTACAATATGGGCCAGGTGATAGGTGGGCAATCCATCGGATTTCAAGATCACCGTGTCATCGATATCAGAGTTCTGAAATGAGATATCTCCGCGTAACTCATCGTGCACGATGGTCTCGCCCTCGATCGGCATAGCGAAGCGCACAACCCACTTCAGCCCGGCAGCCTCATTTGCGGCCCGTTCCTGGTCAGTCAGGGTTCGGCAAAGGCGATCGTAACGTGGTGGGAGCTTCTGAGCCATCTGAGCCTTGCGCATAGCGTCCAGCCGTTCGGTTGTACAGTAGCAGCGATAGGCATGACCGGACTCGATCAACTGGTTCGTATATTGTTGATACAATGCTCGCCGATTCGTCTGGTAGTAGGGACCGTAAGGACCTCCTACAGCGGGTCCTTCATCGATATTTAGTCCCAACCATTGCATGCCTTCTAGCAGAAAGTCAACCGCCCCTTCTTCAGTGCGTGCCGTATCAGTATCCTCTATGCGCAGCACGAACGTTCCGCCCGTATGACGGGCATAGAGCCAGTCAAAAAGGGCTGTGCGGAAGCCTCCAATATGCATTAAACCTGTTGGACTGGGAGCGAACCGCAGGCGTGGTTTTTTCTCCCTGGCCTGTGTAGGGTGCTCCTCTGTACGATGATCTATTTGCGTCATAAAACCTCATTGAATCTTCAGTGCGGTCGGTTTCTCGTCCGCTTCATATTGTCCACCTCACTCTGCCAATGCCCGTTTCCAGATAAAGAATGGTGTTTCTAGATTTTTGGCGAAAGACGCCAGTTATTCTTTAATGGAATGCAGGCGTAGTTTGTGGACTCTAAGCATCCCTGCTTCCCTATTTTAACATAGTAGGCCAGTCCTGGTATGCTCCTCACTTCTTTTTAATATGAGTCATCCCGAGTAACTACTCAGGTGCCCTCTGCTCGCCGCCGCAGGTGGCGAGCAGAGGGCACCTGAGTAGTTACCATCCCGAACTTTTCTGCGGCTTGCAAAGCCGCCCCTCCCCGAGAAAAGGGAGAAGTGGCTGAGTTTGCAAGCAGCTTTGCTGCTTGCAAACTCAGCCACTTCTCCCTCAAAAGCTGGCGGCGTAGCCGCCAGCAAGAGCGTTTGCTCATTTTGCCAAAATGAGCAAACGCCTTTCTCGGGCTGCTGCCCCTCCTCATATTTTTCTCGGGGAGGCGGCTTTGCAATATACAACCCTGGGACGCTTTGCTCGTACTACAGATGATTGGGCGCAAGGGAATAAAATAGAGAGAGAAGAGCAAGGCGGGACGATGAAGGGGAGCCAGTTCATGTATTGGGATGCGGGGTATCTTCGTGAAACAGGGACGCCTCATATGTTATTGAGTATTTTATAAAAGAGAAATTAGCACGTCAATACTAGTGGGGAGGAGTATGGAAGCGTGTCCCTTCTGAAAGAGAAAATGCAGGGGATTTCCACTGTAAGAGAGAAGGAAAGCGTTACCAGACGAAAGAGCCTGCCGGGTAGTGGCTCAGGAGCAATATAGCTATGCACGAAGGGCAACCGAAAAAATCAGAGTTTGGACTGGATGATTACAATCAACCAACGGAACCGATTGAGAAAATTGTCTTGCCACCGGCTTATCCATCGAATGGAGTGCAACAAAATACATGGGCTGTAGATCCCAATCAGCCGCTCTATCCCCCCTTTCCCAATGCCGCACCTGCCTACCCGTTTCAGCAGCCTATAAACTACCCCATGCCTCAGCCTTATCCAGGGACCGCTTATCCGGTATTGCCGCCAGCTCCGCTCAACGTTCCTCGTGAACTGCCTCCTGGTGGCTCTGCGCCAGTTGAGAGATCGAGGCGAAGTGGCCGACGAAGAGGAAGGCTTATTCCAGGGCTGGTGAGGCTCTTCTTCGCCCTTGTACAGCTAACATTGCTGGCTCACGCCATTTTTCTACTTTTCCGCATACCAGTTACAAATATCTGGCTAAACCTGCTTTTCCAGGCCAGTGACCTGTTTCTCATACCAGTGCGCAGCCTTGTCGCAAGTATAAATCTTCCGCTTCTGTCGGGAACAGGTCTTCTTTTTTACCTGGAATTTCTGGTAGCAATCTTCGCATACTGGCTTTTCTCTC
>DAOTTL010000612.1:0-17406 GCA_034438135.1 Ktedonobacteraceae bacterium
CGCACGTAGGTTATAAATGCTGGTGATAGCTTTTCAATTGCTGGGATATGGGAGAAGCGTCGGCCCTGTTGGGAGGACCACGTCATCTGGAGCATGCTGACTTTTATTGTATGCGTGCACCTGGGGCAAGCACTTATGGCAGGAATAATTTCATTATTTTCAGAAGCACCGCAGCAGCAGAGTGAGCATAATCACAGTTATTCAGTGAATTGTACAATCGTATCCCACGAAATTTTCATCTATACTCGCTGAAGAACGTACTACGACTCTCTGGCTTTAGCAAAACAAGTTTGTGTGGCCAGACGTGTATTTGCTTACGGAAACCTGTATGTAACCAGACAAGCCTTTGATGGAGTACATTCTTCACAGTAATGAGCAGGAGAAAACTATGGATGGCATGAGTAAGCAGGAAAATAGTGTCTATAAAAAGGGGGAGCGGATTGGGCAATACGAGGTGGTGGAAGCACTAGAGCAAACTCGATTTGTGCACATTTATCTGGCACAGCATATGTATCAGCGGACTCAGATGTTGATTGAGGTATTCCAGCCGCCCCTGCAAGATGATCTGAGAGAGCAATTTTTAACTCAGGCGCGTGCGCTTATGATGCTAGAGCATCCCAATATTTTGCGTTTACGCGATGTTGGGGTCCAGCATCACTATCCATTTGTCGCCGCCGACTATATAGCCTACCGGAGTTTTAAACAGGTATATCCTCAGGGGACTACTCAACCTCTGGCAAATTTTTTACCTCACTTGAAGAAGATTGTTTCAGCACTTTCTTATGCATATAGTCAGCACATTCTCCATGGTGATATTCGACCGGAGAATATTTTGCTCAGTGGGAGCAATAATCTTTTACTCTGGGGGTTTCTGGTTGAGGCTATTACGAAAAACCGTGAACGTCTCAACTATCAGCAGGGTGGGATAGCGACTGAGTCTTTGCCGTATGCGTCCCCGGAGCAGGTTCAGGGCAGAGGTAATCTGACCCCTGCGGTGGATCAGTATGCGCTGGCGATGGTGGTCTATGAACTGCTGTGTGGCTCTGTTCCCTTTACAGGTTCTCCTAATGAGGTGGCTTATCAACAGATGCATGCAACTGTACCTCCGCTGAGGCAGAAAGTTGCCGGGATTCCTGTGGGGGTTGAGCGGGCTGTGATGCGAGCACTGGAGAAGGACCCGTCCAAACGCTTTGGCGATGTGCAGGCGTTTATTCAAGCACTGGAGCAGGATCAGGTCAGGCCCCTGGCCGCTCCCTGGACACCTGCTCAGCAGGGAGGACCGATAAGCACGCCGGGCTTTACGCCTGCCCCCTCGTTCCAGGCAGCGCCACCCCAGAATGCCCCTTCGTTCCAGGCAGCACCGCCGCAGAATGTTCCTGCGTTCCAGGCAGCGCCGCCTCAGAACGTTCCTGCGTTTCAGGCGGCTCAACAGGCAGGGGGACCTGTCAGTACGCCGGGTTTCGCGACGCCAGCGCCCTCGTTCCAGCCCGCGACACTGGTGCCGCAACTTGGTCAGACGGCGAATGCGCCGGTTGAACCTGAGCTAGTGAACGAGCCGATGGCTCCAAGACGGGATCAGGGGACGACCGTCTCGCGGCGCGTTTTTGCGGTTGGTCTGGTGGGTCTGGCCGCGATTGGCGGTGCAGGTGGTTGGTATCTCCTCTCCCAGAGATTGTCGAAATCGACGGTTTCAAGTTCTATTGTGGGGACAACACCGGTTGCGACTCGGACAACTGGACCGACGAACACAGGCGTCCTGATTTTTACCGGTCACCTTGCCAGCGTCAACGCTCTGGCCTGGTCCCCGGATGGCACCTTGATTGCCTCAGCCGGAGATGACAACTTTGTGCAGGTCTGGGACTCCACCTCGGGTCAGCGTAAATTCATTTACACCGGTCATACAGAGGAAGTTGCCTCGGTGGCCTGGGCACCCAATGGTGAGTTGGTCGCTTCGGGGGGTCAGGACGGCACGGTCCAGGTTTGGAGTTCCGCCAATGGTGGCAGAAGTCTTACCTACCGGGGACATAAAGATCGCGTTAATGGCCTTTCCTGGCGGAAAAACAGTCAGCAGATCGCCTCTGGCAGCGACGACAAAACGGTCCAGATCTGGAATGCGGTTGGGGGCGAGGTTGTCTTTAACTTCGTGGGCCATACCAACGGAGTGCTCTGCGTTGGTTGGCAGCCAAATAACACCAGCGTCGCCTCGGGGTCCTGGGATGGTACCCTACGTGATTGGGCCACAGTGGCACATGGCAATCACTTTGCCGCGGGTGAACAGATTTTCAGTTATGGCGGTCACGGTAAGAACGAAGTAACCGCCCTGGCCTGGTCGCCTGATAGTCGTTTCATCGCCTCAGCCGGGGCAGATCAGACAGTTCAGTTCTCTAACAGCGTTAACGGTGGGGCTGTCCCACCCCCCTTCACAGGTCACAGAAGTACTCAGCATGTCAACCCGGTGCTCGCTGTGTCCTGGTCGCCCGATGGCTCATCACTTGCCTCAGGGGACACGGATGGCAATATCTTTGTATGGAAAGCCGCTAGCCGCCAGTCCTTTTTCACCTTTCGGGGCCACAAAGGGGCCGTTAATGCCCTGTCCTGGTCGCCCGATGGGAAGAAAATCGCCTCGGCTGGCGCAGACAATACCGTCCAGGTCTGGCAGCCGAGCTAAGCGGAGCTTGCTTGTGCAAAGGAAGGGAAAAGAACCATGTCTCTTTACCAGGATGCGGGACGGTACGCGATGAGTAACACGAGTGCCAAGCCTCCTACGTCGGCACGCTCAGGAGTGCAGGCAGCTCAGGCTCAAGCGCGAGATAAAAAGACACGTCGCTCGCGTCGGAATCTGATACTGCTGGTGCTGGTCGGTATTATTGTTGTTGCAGCAGTACTGGTCGCCGCCGATCTGCAAAGAGCGAACACCTCTCTCTCAATTGAGGTCGGGGGACAGCAGGTTGGCTCAGTTGATCTCAACCAGAGCCTGCCGCTCAGTCCCTATCTGCTTGGAAGCAACGTTTTTCCGCGCAGCGGAACGATCGCCAGGGATCCGACCGGACGTGGCTTTATGAGCTATGATCCGCCGATCGTGAGCGGTCTTCGTTCAGCTGGTGTCAAGCTGCTGCGCTTCCCAGGCGGAAATTGGGGCGAGCAACATACTCCTTCGAAAGTTCAACTCGACGATTTCAGCACGTTGCTCAATCAGGTTGGAGCCGATGGGATGATGCAGGCGCAACTCTCCGATCCACTGGACGCCACGCCTGTCTCTCTCTCATTGCGGGCTACACGAGCGGCCCTGCTGGTCGATTACATGAATAATAAGCAGAGCATTCAGCGCAGTGCAAACGCGCCATTTCATGCGGTTCGCTACTGGACCATCGGGAACGAGCCTGATCTGCTTACCAATCCTGATACCCGTCAAAAATATACCGTCAAGGATTATACAAACGCATTTATCACGTATTCTCTGGCAATGCATCAGAAAGACCCGAATATTCAGATCTTTGGGCCTGAGCTGAGTCAGTACTCGGCGACCAGGGACCCCAAGGATAGTACGGGGGAGCCATGGATGCAGGGCTTTCTGACTCGTATTGCTAACTACGAGCATACGCATAGCCTGCCTTTCCATATACTCGATGGTGTCTCGTTCCATATCTACCCCTTCGGGAGTGGACAGAGCAATGTCAATACGTTGGTCAGCAACGCGCAGGAGTGGGATACCCTGGTGCCATTTTTGCGTCAGCTTATTCGACAAACGTTTGACCAGGACCTGCCTGTGGCAGTCACCGAGATCAATACCAATCCCAATAGGGGTTCGCCCGCTCAAAACCTGGCTGCCCTCTGGTGGGCCGAAACGCTCGGAAAACTCATGAGCAATCAGGTTGAGTTTGTGGCCTTCTTCGCTACCGAGGGCATTGACAGTCCTACGCCGCTTTTCGAGCAGAGTGGGCTTACCCAGACCTCTCTTTTGCGCACGATGCAACTGTTTGCCAAGCTTCAAAAGAATCTGGTTCCTATCCAGAACTTGCAGGGACCTGTGAGCTTATACGCCACACAGGACGATGGACATAACAACGTAAGCCTGTTTTTCGTCAATACCACGAATACAGTTCAAAATATTAGCGTTCAGGCGGCGAGTTTTCTGCCCGTAAACATTCTCCCGGTTAGTCCGTGGCAGAGTGCGAACCTGACCGTACAAGGCTTTGGTATGGTTATCCTGACGCTTCACCGTAGCGGCAATAACGAAGCCTTTAGTTTTGATAATGCTGCTAATTAGCAGGAGGGAGCGTTAGCTATGCACTGTAGTGTGAGCCAGAGTCAAATGTCTACCATTATTGTACGCGAGAGGAGCGGCAAATGCCCATTGTAGTCAGCATTCTAGAGTACGTGTATCTGGCAGTTATTATCCTGATGACCGTCCAGGCTATCTTTAATATTCGGCTGCGTCTCTACATCTGGGAGGACCCGGAGCAGGCCTTGCTGAACAGTGCTCCGACCATCTATCAGCCGCCGCGTCTCTCTTTCACGATCCTGTTGCCTGCCTATCACGAGGAAGAACTCTACGCTGATACCATTCAAAATGTCTACAACCTGAACTATCCGAAAAAATTGGTTCAGATTATTGCCCCTCTACGTGCGAACGATACCGGCACGATTGCCGTTGCACGAGAGAAGCTAAAACAACTACAAGCACCGAATGTAGAGTTGCTGATCACCGAGGACAAAGGTGGTGGGAAGCCTCACCAGCTCAACCTTGGTCTGAAAGTGGCCAAAGGCGATATCGTGACGATCTTTGACGCCGAGGACGTGCCCCATCTCGATATTCTGCAAGTGATCAATACAACCTTCATCAACGAGCAGGTGGACGTTGTGCAGAGCGGTGTCCAGCTTATGAACCACAATACCAAGTGGTTCTGTTTCCTGAACGTTCTGGAGTACTTCTTCTGGTTTAAGTCCTCCCTCCACTTCTTCGCTCGCTGTGGCATGACTCCACTGGGCGGCAATACCGTCTTTCTGCGCCGCGAGCTGATGCAGAGACTCGGCGGTTGGGACACGACAACTCTGACCGAAGATGCCGACCTGGGCATCCGTTTGTGTGTTGAGAAGGCGAAAGTGCGTATTCTCTACGATGACGAATTTGTGACGAAAGAGGAGACGCCAGATACGATTGAGCAGTTTATTAAGCAGCGTACACGCTGGAATCAGGGTTTTATTCAGATCCTCTTTGCTCGCCGCTGGATGAAGCTGGAAAAAATCTCGCAACGCATGCTTGCGCTCTACGTTCTGGTGTTGCCGGAGATACAGGCGCTCTTTGCGCTGATGGTACCGGTCTCGGTTGCGCTCCTGATCCTGAGTGCTATACACGTCTTCACGTTTCCATTGTGGATGGCAATCATAACCTTTATGCCGCTGTACTGCTTTATTCTGGCGATGTTTATTGACCTTGTGGGATTGCATGAGTTTGTGAAGGTCCATCATCGGAAGTGGAAGTTGAGAGAGGCCTTAACTCTGCTGGTCGCCTTTATTCCTTATCAGTTGTTGCTGGGCGTTGGAGCACTGCGGGCCGTATGGCGGCAGCTTAAGGGATCGGAAGACTGGGAGAAAACGAAACATATTGGACAACACCGGGCACAGGGTCAGGCCCATTAGGTGCGGTTTTTACGCGGTCCTGTAGAAGTGTTTTTATGAGGGTTGCAGGACCGCTGTAAGTGGCCGCAGAGAGATCAAGCGCCAGTAGAGAGAAAGGGTTAAGCGCAATGTCATCGCGTGACTCAAGACAACAGGGACCCACGGGTCCCGGACAGATACATAACCAGCAAGGGGGCGGAGCTGCACCTCCGCCTCAACCAGGAGGTCCATCCTGGGGGCCACCGCCGTCTTATCCGCCTCCACAGACGCCTCCTCCGAACAGGGGTGCTGGACCCGGACCTGGACCCCAGGGGCCGCAGGGTTTGTCACCGCAGGTTCAGCAGGACCTCAAAAAAAAGGATCCTTCGGCCAGCTATACGCTTTTCCGCACGGCGAATTTCTTTGTGCATTCGTTCAGTCCCCGCATGAGAACGGGGTCACTCGCTCGCGCAGGTGGCGAGGGGACGATCCTGGAAAGGATCCGTTGGACCTCTGCCGAGAAGCAGCGGCTGGTCTCTGCTCAGACACGTCTGTTACCTCAGATCGATACCTTTAACGCGGCCCAATGGCGTGAGATCCCCATCCCTGTCTGGTTTGAGGGGTTTGCGGTCGCTCTTGTGCTGGCTGTGACGCTGGTTATTCAGGCCTTCAATGTCTTCAATGCCCCTACCTATACCGCGGATGAGGGCAATGTGATGTCGAATGCCTGGGCTATTCTGCAAGGCAAAATCGTCCCGTATATCTATACCTATGATCATCCTCCGCTTGGTTGGATACAGGTTGCGGCCTGGGCCAGGATCACAGGTGGAATTGCCAGTTTCGGGAACGCCATTAATAGTGGACGTATTCTGATGCTAATCATGGCGGTGGGAAGTTCATTGCTCGTCTATCTGATTACCAGTCGCTTAAGTGGCAGTCGGAGCGCGGCTTTCCTGGCGATGGTTCTCTATAGTCTTGCTCCACTGAGTTTGCAGCTCCGGCATGAAGTTTTGCTCGTCAATATAGGCGTTTTCTGGCTTCTGCTCTCGTTCTGCCTGATTACAACTGGCAAGAGTAAGCTGCTGACCTTCTTGCTGGCAGCGATAGCTCTGGGTATTGCGATCCTGAGCGATGGCATTTTTCTCTTCTTTCTTCCAGTTATGTTTTACTCTGTCTGGCTGTACGCGACGCCGTTTCAACGCAAGTTTTCGCTGGTGGCTTTTGTCTACGCGACACTGGCGATTGCTTCATCCTATGGTCTCCTGGCTCTCTTGCAGCAACAGGTCTTACCTACAAATGATCCATCAATTGATCCCAGCCTGGTCGGTGAGCTTATCCTGAAATGGCAGATGGTACCGCCAGTTGGACAGTTTAGTATGGTCTGGAATTCGTGGATGCAATCACCCGCCGATATGCTGCTGATTCTGGTGGGAACCGGTGCGATGTTTTTGAATATCCTGGGAGGAACAGTCAATCGCTACCAGTTACTTGGTGCGCTCTTTGCCGCAACTGCCTGGATTATTATCCTTGCCAGTAAGACATTGTATGACTATTCTATCGTGCCACTGCTGCCTTTCCTGGCGATTAATATCGCGATGGCTCTGAATATTCCGCTGCGTTGGGTGACGCGTAAAGTGGGCTTTGACCTTGTCCGCGTTCTGCTGCTTTTTATCCTGATCGGTATTCTGCTTCCGGCAGGCGTTCAGGCTGCGGACCCGCTGACATCTCTGAACGCTACTCAGCCCCAGCAGCAGGCGATGCTGTGGATGCGCGATAACGCTACCCATGATGCGGTAGTAATTACGAATAGCTATATGTTTGCCGATTTCCAGGATCCTCAGGGTGAGGCGGTCGGCGGCGGTCAGCCCTTTACGCACGCGCAAATCTTCACTGATGCGGTTTTCGATCCGGCGATCTCCTTTAATGAGTTGCATCAGAACTGGGAAAATATTGATTTTCTGGTGCTTGATAATAGTATGCTCAAGACTATTCGGGTTGATAGGCGGTTCAATCTGCTCAATGAGGCGCTGCACCATGGTCTTCTGCGTGAGACCTTTGGTTCAACCGCAGATGGGTCGCAGATCCAGACCTATCAGGTTATTCATTAGGAAACAAAGAGGATCGGAGGCAGCGCGACCGCGCTGCCTCCGATCCTCCAAAAAGGTGGGAGGGTGGGAAAAGAACGACTTTTGAGAAACCCTGGTCGGGACAAGGCCGTGGATTGCTAAAAACGTACCTGTACCTATATGTGTGGAGACATATTCCCAAATTTTATAACAATAGCCAGACAAATCTTTCCAAACAAATCTTTAAAGAAGAACAAATTGTGTAGATGAAGGATACCCTTTGCAGAAAAGAGAACATTATGGCATTTAACAATCAACCAACAGAACCATTGCTGCCAGAGCCACAAACCTCTCCTGCGCTACCTCCAACGCCGCGTGCACCGGTACCAGGTAGGAGGCTGCGCCTCTCTCGTCCGTTGCTAATCGTGAGCCTCATTGTAATCATTGCCCTGCTCGTTTCAATCATAGGCGTGACCATCTTCAAGCTAGTCTCAGGCAATACCGCGAACGGTCAGCTCGGTGCGGGACCCTGGCATACCAGCGGCTCCCAGATCCTTGATGCAAACAATCAACCTGTAAGGATTGCAGGTGTGAACTGGTTCGGCTTTGAAACAGATACCTTTGCACCGCATGGATTAGATAGTCGTGGATATAAGAGTATGCTGGACCAGATCAAGAGTCTGGGCTATAACACTATTCGTCTACCCTACTCAAACCAGCTTTTTGATAGTGGGAGCACCCCGACTGGTATCGACTATGGACAGAACCCGGATCTGCAAGGGCTTTCAGGGCTGGCATTGATGGATAAGATCGTCGATTATGCCACAAGTATCGGACTGCGTATCATCCTGGACCAGCATCGACCCGATGCAAACGGACAATCGGCCCTGTGGTATACGGCGGCGTATCCAGAGAGTAGATGGATCTCTGACTGGAAGATGCTGGCCGATCACTATAAAAATAATCTGCTGGTCATCGGGGCAGATCTCCATAACGAGCCGAAGGCTCCAGCCTGTTGGGGCTGTGGAGTGAGTTCGCTCGACTGGCAGGCTGCCGCTCAGCGGGCCGGGAATGCTATTCTCGCTGAAAATTCTAACTGGCTGATCTTCGTCGAAGGTGTGAACTGCTACGGTGGGCCAGCCGGTCAGGAGAGCGGGGATTGCTACTGGGCCGGTGGCAACCTGGAAGGTGTGCAAGCACATCCGGTTCAACTGAGTGTTGCGAATAAGCTCGTCTACTCTATCCACGATTATCCTTCGTCTGTGTTTAATCAGACATGGTTCTCGGCCTCCAACTATCCGGCGAACCTGACCTCGGTTTGGGATAAGCACTGGGGCTATATTGTGAAGCAAGGGATTGCACCGGTCTGGGTTGGCGAGTTTGGGACGCGTCTGGAGAGCACCGAGGATAAACAGTGGTTTAGCAGTCTGATCAGCTATCTGGGCACAGGTGCGAACGGTATTAACTGGACCTATTGGGCCTGGAATCCTGACTCGGGGGATACCGGTGGCATTTTGCAGGATGACTGGCAAAATGTGAACAGTGCAAAACAGGATGCCCTGAAACCGATTCAGTTTGCGCTCGGTGGTTCGACTACGACCGGCAGCAGCACACAGGCTCCTGTGGCCACTGCTCCGACTGGTACCACGCCGTCGCCAACCGTCGCTACGGGTCAGGCAAACCTGACGCTCGCTTACCAGAATGGGAACACCAACCCGACATCGAATCAGATCCAGATAGCGGTGAAGCTCACCAACACGGGGAGTAGTCCAATCAGCTTGACGGATGTCAAGTTTCGCTACTGGTACACTGCGGACAGTTCGCAAGAGCAGATCTTTGTCTGCGATTATGCCACGTCTGACTGTGCGAATGTCCAGGGACAGGTGGTCAAGAACCCCACTGCACAGACGAACGCGGATACCTACCTGGAGATCGGCTTCACCTCTGGCACTCTGGCCGGGAATGCCAGTACCGAGGTCAAGGTGCGCATCCATACGAGCACCTATACAAACTACAATCAGAGCAATGACTATTCATTTGACTCTACTGCTACGAACTATGCGCCTGCTCAGCACATGGGTCTGTACTACAAGGGTGTTCTGGTTGGAGGAACACAGCCGAGCTAGTTACTTTGAGTCATCCCTTTTTCTTAAGAAGCAGTGAGCCTGTTTGGCGGGGCAAATACCCCGCCAAACAGGCTCACTGCTTCTTTTCTCCGCGGAGGAGCGGCTTTACAAGCCGAAGAGAAATGAGAGATGACTCTTTTCTTTTTATGGGTTGAGGACAACTGAAACGGCCATACCGTCCATGCCATCCTCGTCATTGGCCAGGGCCACACTTAACAGCCGGGGATGTTCCATGATGGCGCGGTTATAGCTGGCGATGCCGGTGGAACTTTCGTCGGGTGGAGGTGACTGGAAGACCTTGCCGCCGCGAATGACATTATCACAAACGATCAGCGAGCCGGGTCGGCTCAACTTGAGCGCCCATTCCAGGTAGTTGAGACTATTGCCCTTATCGCCGTCGAGGAAGATCAGATCGAAGGGAGCCTCGGGAACGAGCGTTGGCAGTAGATCAAGGGCCGATCCCACGCGTACCTCCGTGCGATCACCGACGCCCGCGGCTGCGAAGGTGGCGCGTGCGACCTCTGCGTGTTTGGGTTCGATCTCCAGTGAGATCAATTTGCCGTCTGGTGGGAGGCCTCGTGCCAGCCAGGTACCTGAGTACCCGGCCAGTGCTCCGATTTCGAGAATGGTACGCGCCCCACAGGTCACTGCAAGCACCTGGAGGAGTTTTCCCTGGAGCGGCGAGATCTGGATCAGCGGCATATGCTCTGTCTGTGCCCTGACGATCGAGCCGAGCAGAGCCTCATCTTCAGGCGAGAAACGTTTCTGTAGTTCGTCGGTAATCGAAGCGCGGGTCTGGGCGTCCTGACGAAGTTGCTCATCACTGAGGGGCGATTGACTCATGCTTTTTTCCTTCTCTCAAATACTAGATTGATAGACAGCTCAATTGTATCATACCGTTCCTGGATTGATGGGTATGTTTTTTAGGGCAGGCATATACTACAAATGTCAGAAAAACATCTTCTGATTATCCACAAACTATCCCCGGATGGATCCAAACCTGACAATGGAGAAGGCTGACCCGATATGATCGGGCCAGCCTTCTTTTTTTGCAGAGTTGACAATCTTTTAGTGGCTGACAAAACTTCACGGCTCTGCGTTCGTTAAGAAAGACCCTCACCAGCTGCAAAGTAGGTAAGTGCGGCACTTTTTGGGTTCAGAGTGCTTCAGAATGGTTTTATCGCAGGCAGGGCAAAGGAGCGCGTGTCCAATCTCAGGAGATCCTGCTGGCAGCCATGAGGAGTCTGCTGTGGGCAGAAACGCGCAAGAAAAAGTGCTGGCCCCATTCTTTGCTTGCTGGAAAGTTACCCAGAAACATGCTATGATACCTCTATCTGATATCACTGAAGGGACCATATGCATGTCACGCTCTCCCATTTTGACACAAGGAGGACTCTCTGATGCCGCTGGCAAACCCCCAATCGCCCTTGATACACCTGCCTGGCTCAACTGGCTTAGCGAGCATACGGCGTTTGCTTATCAGGGGATGCCAATCAGCTTTACGGCGCGGCGCGAGCAGCGGCCTGGAGGCTCTTACTGGTATGCCTATAAGCGTGTGCATGGCAGGCTGCTGAAACGCTACCTGGGACGCGGAGCGGATCTCACTGAGCAACGGTTGCAAGAAGTGGCGCAGGCCTTTCTGTCGCCAGATGACGAAGTGGTTACCCAGACCGCAACTCCCGCGCTCGTAGCAACGCGTTTTGTGTTGCCTCGTCTCCCTCCGGGAGCAGTGCCACGTCCTCAGTTACTCGCGCGTTTTACGCACGCGACAGAACGGTCCTGCACGATGATTATCGCACCCGCTGGTTTCGGCAAGACCACGCTTCTGGCGTTGGGCTGTGAGCCATTGCGTGCACTGGGTTGGCACATAGCCTGGCTTTCCCTGGAAACGAGCGAGCGCGATCTTATGCGCTTCTGGCTCTATCTCTTCAAGGCGCTGGAACGTGCCGCATCCGGCAGCACCCGTGAGGCATTGCGCGTTTTGCGGGAGAGTTCGCACATTGGAGACAGCGAAGCGCTCTTGATTCCGCTGATCAATACACTGGCAAAGCGGCATGTGCCACTTCTGCTCGTCCTGGATGATTACCATCTGGCAGAGACCTCTGCCATCGACGCGACTCTACTCTTTCTGGTCGAACATCTGCCGGACACACTCAGGCTCATCATTCTTTCGCGTAGCGAACCAGCATTGCCGCTGGCACGCTGGCGAGTGCAGGGTCTGCTGGCGGAGATCCGGCAGGAGGAATTACGCTTTTCGCACGCCGAGGTGGAGCGTTTTCTCACACATACCATGGATCTGCATCTGGACGCTGAGCAGGTTACGACGTTGGAGACACGGACGGAGGGTTGGATTGCGGGTCTGCAACTGGTCGCACTCTCGCTCCATGGCCAGACCGATGGTGCCGCGTTTCTCGCGCATTTTACTGGCAGTAATCGCTACATTGGTGACTATCTCATGGGCGAGGTTATCAATGGACAGGGGCCGGACATACAGAACTTTTTGCTGCGCACAGCCATGCTGCCGCGTCTGTGCGGTGCGCTTTGTGATGCTGTGACTGGCCGCAACGATGGTCAGGCTCTGCTCGAACGTGTTGAGGCGGCCCATCTCTTTATTGTTCCGCTCGATCAACAACAGCGCTGGTATCGCTATCACCATCTTTTTGCTGAGATGTTGTGCGAACGTCTGACACGGGAACAGCCTGCGCTGCTGCGCGACTGCCACACACGCGCAGCAGTCTGGTTCGCTGCGCAGGGCGAGACACACGAGGCCATAGAGCAGGCGCTGGCGGGTCAGGCATATTCCCTGGCGGCCAGTTTACTCGAAACAGAGACTGCGCTGATGCTCCAACGCGGTGAGGTGACAAATGTGTTGACCTGGCTGCGTGCGCTCCCCACCGCTCTCCTTGATCGGTATGGACGCCTGGCGCTTTTGACCGCCGCGGTCCTCCTGATGGATGGCGACCTTGAGAACGCCACGCCGATACTGCAACGTCTGGAGGCTCTCCTCCTCTCCATTGAAATCGATGCAACCTTCGCTGGCGAACTGGCGGCAGTGCGGGCTTTTCATACGCTGATTACCCATGGCGATATGCCCGCGACGCAGGCATTCGCGCAGGAAGCACTGCGCTGTTTACCGTCAGGACATGGTTTTTTGCGCGATCTGGCCTCGTTGCTCAACGCCTCGATGACACTTTTATTGGCACCAGGCGATCTGGCTGCAATGGTTCAATTGCTCACCCAGACTGTGCAGTCCTGTATTCGTCGGGGCAACTATCCCATCGCGTCCTTTGCGCTAGATAACCGGGCACTCAAAGAATGTTCTCAGGGACACCTGTATCAGGCTGAACGGACGTGTCAGGAGGCGCTGCATCTTCCTCTTGCTCCACATCTTCAGGAGACACCATTTACAAACTGGGCCTATCTGCGGCTGGGCGATATCTATCGCGAATGGAACCAGCTTGAGCGGGCATGTGAGATGCTTGAACATGGTCTGGCGCAACCATTTGGCCTGCGTTACCCAGAAATAGCGGTCGATGGCTACCTGGCTCTCGCCCGCGTCTCCCTTGTGTTAGATCAGCGCGAACGCGCTGACGAAATGTTCAGAATCCTTGAACACGCTATACAGACCAACCAGTTGATGTTGCATACGGTATGGCAGGTGGAGGCATGCCGCGCACGTCTGCTTTATATGTGGGGACAGACGACCGAGGCTCTCCTTTGGAGTGTGCGTTACGAGGAACACTTGCAGCGGGACAAGCAGCAAACGCCGCTGGCTCTGACCAGCTTTAGCGATTTTACTCTGGCCCGCTTCCAGCTCGTTCAGGAACGTTACGCGGAGGTCCGCACGTTACTTGAACGGCTGCTGGTCGCTGCGCAAGTGGGAGGGCGCGGGCATTCCGTGATCGAAGCCTGCATGTTATTGGCGCTTGTCGAGCAGGCAACGGGGCATGCTAATGATGCTCAACAACGTATCACGCAAGCGCTCTCTCTTGCCTCTGCCGAGGGCTTTGTGCGCCTGTTCCTGGATGAAGGATCACCCATGCTGCAACTACTCTCGCATCTCCTCATGACACGTGCCAGCACACCAGAACAGCGAGTCGCCGCCCAATACGCCAGGGTTTTGCTGACTCAGGCCGGGCAGAGCTTCTCTGCATCCCCCTATGCCACGCGGCCAGATCTCCCTTCAACACGCGAAATGGAGATTTTGCGCTTGCTCGCGGCAGGCAACTCTAACACTGCCATCGCGACCGAATTATTCCTGGCCCTCAGCACGGTCAAGTGGCATATTGCACGGCTCTATAGCAAACTGGATGTACACACACGCACGCAGGCCGTTGCCCGTGCCCGCGAACTTAAGTTGTTCGATCCATAAGAGCCGGGCGAAACCTGATGGCATGGCAGAAAAACCATCCTTCTCACCATCCCTGCGGCTGGTGCCTCCCGCCCTCTGCACAGCTATACTGAACACGTGATCTACACACAGGGACAATAGACGAGCAAGTGTTTTCCACCACCGCGTGTGGATGGATTTTTCTGCTTTGAGAAAAGAAAGAGGATTGACCTATGAAAGCTGCTGTCATCCACGCCTTTGGGGAGGCACCACGTTTTGAGGAGTTCGCAGAGCCAACGCTCAATGAGGGCGATGTACTGGTCACAGTGCATGCCGCTGGACTGCATCCGATCGTCAGGGCGCTGGCTGGAGGGAGGCACTATGGCAGTACGGCTGTCTTACCAATGATCCCTGGCATCGATGGCGTTGGCTCGCTTGAGGACGGCACACGCGTCTACTTCGGGATGACAAGACCGCCCTATGGAACTATGGCCGAGTGGGCTGCGGTGCCGCGCTCCATGTGCTTACCGCTACCTGGCGGCCTCGACGACACGACTGCTGCTGCACTGTTCAACCCCGGCATTTCATCCTGGCTCTCGCTCACGTGGCGGGCGCAACTCGCAAAAGGCGAGACGGTGCTGATCCTGGGCGCGACCGGAGCGTCGGGCCAATTGGCGATACAAATTGCCAGGCTCTTTGGCGCGGGCAAGGTTATCGCGCTGGGTCGCAATCCCCAGATCTTAAGTACCCTCCAGGGACTTGGTGCCGACGCTGTGCTCAGTCTTGAGCAGTCCGATGAGGAACTCGTCAGGGCGATTGTTCGCGCTGCGGGCGATACTGGTGTGCATGTGATCATCGATTATATATGGGGCCATCCCACCGAGGTCGTGATCGACGCCATCACGCGCAAGGGTCTGACCCACGCTGCTCCCAGAGTGCGTCTGGTGGAGGTTGGCTCGATGGGAGGGCCGACCATTACGCTCCCTGCATCTGTCCTGCGCAGTTCGGGACTGGAAATCTACGGGAGCGGTGCTGGTACAGTGCCAGTCGAACGCATCATGGAGGCCATGCCACAGTTTATTGCCCAGGCTGTCAGTGGCAATCTCCATATCGCGACCGAGGAGATTGCGCTGGCTGATGTTGCTGATGCCTGGGAGCGTCCAACCAGGGGGAACCGCCGTATCGTCTTCACATCATAGACTGACTCCTGGTCGCTGGCATGTGGCGGGGGAACGAATCGTCTCCCCTGGCGGGCGACTCTGTTTTTGATTGATAATTCGGCGTCATTAGAGATTTGCCTGATATGATCATATGCTAATCTAAGGTAACTACTCAGGTGCCCTCTGCTGCCGATTGCACCCACCCTCTTACAAGACTCTGTTGCCGAAGGCGATTCTCAGGCGAATGGCCCCGCCCCCATTCTTTTTTGAGGCATGTCGGACGCTGCGCATTGCGTAGCATCCGACATGCCTCTTTTCTTTCTTCTGGTGGCATTTCCTGCCAGCGTGTAGACTGCCGTGGGAGAAAAATATTATCTTATTCTTAATAAGCTCTATGCGATCTTTTGGATCCAACCCTTGCGTAACGAGCCATTGGTGCCCTGTGCGGTTGCACGGAAGATGACGCGATCATGTGTGACAGAATTCTCTATCGTTTTGCCTGTTTGTGACATACTGTCCCTTCCTTGTCTTTTGCTGCAGGTACAGCTTCTCACTTCACTGCTTGCGTGGTTCAAGATTGTCGATGAATTGACGAATCAGACGCTGAAACGTTTCATCTATCTCCAAGGGCATGCCAAAGCTACCAGCGACCTCTAACGAGACGAAGCCGTGAACGATGCTGCGCAGTATGCATATGTTGTGAATGATATCGTCTCGTTGGAGATGGTAGGCCGAGAGCGTGCACTGTCCGATCTCGACGATTTCCCTCTGCGTCGCCTGTAACTCGTGATCGTCCGGTTCCGCTGTCGAATAGTGGCAGCGTAGAGGCCTGGATGCTCTTTGACAAAGGCACGATAGGCGTTTGCCAAAGAGATGATGGCCTTGTCAGCGGCCTTACCCATTACCGAATGACCAAAGCATTGAGCCAGTTCACGTGTTCCCAGTACGGCGAGATCATGACGCAAACCTGACAATCTTTCGATGTAATGGTAGAGTGTGGGAGAGCGTACCCCTAGCTGTTCGGCCAGGAGTGCCAGACTGACCTCCTCTAACCCTTTGCTGTCAGCCAGTTTAGCCGCCGCTTGCACTACAATTGTATGATCTAAGCCTGCCCTAGCTTTCATGCGATACTGGCTCCTGCACCTGCTGGAAGAACGAGATGAGCAAAGGGGCGACCTGCTCTGGCATCTCCGCATGTGGATAGTGGCCCGCGTCTTCGATGAGCTGAACCGGGGCATGCAACGCGGTCGCAACCAGTTGTGCCTCCTGGGCTGGCTGTTTGAAGTCCGGGTCTTTTGTTCCCATAATAACCAGTGCCCGGGTTTTGACCTTGGATAAGCGATCTTCTGAGGCCTTTTTGGAGGCCAGCAGCATGCTTCGGAGTGTACCTATACGCCCTGGCTCGCTCAAGTTATGCTTCAAGTGTTGAATATAGTCTTGCCAGTCAGCAGGCTTACGCGTGGGGTAGAGAGTGGAATAGTACTTGCTCCATACAGTAGAACCCCATGGACCGCCAAAGAGGAGCGGATAGAGAAGTTGTCCGGTCCAGCGCGACCCTATATCACGCACAAATGGGTCGATGAGAGCCATGCCAGCAAGCAGTTCGGGAGCTTCAGCCGCCGCCCATACCGATGCACCACTCGCCATTGAATTTCCAATGAGCAGAACCGACCCGGCGTTGAGGTGTCGAATGAGCGCAAGAATGTCGGCCCCAATGGCGGCAACGGAGTAGTCCGGCCATTTGACGCTCGACTCACCGTGTCCACGCACGTCCATGGTCACTACCCGGTAACCAGCCTCAACCAGTAACGGAGCAAGAAAGCGATACTCCTGACGTACATCGCCCATTGATGGCATACAAATTACCAGTGGCCTCTGGCCACGATCGTCAAATGCAAGCTTTCCTTGCGCAAGTTCGAGATACTCTGTGTCCATAGTCTGCACCCTTTCGGTCAAAAAATCTAGCATCATTAGGTTTTTATCTAACATAATTAGAATATATTCTAATTATGTTAGATTGTTAAAGGGAATGGTAGGGATTTTGAGGTTGTTGCAAAGTCACACTCGCCGCCGCCGGCAGCGAGTGTGACTTTGCAACAATCCTGCCGGGATTTCGCAAAAGTCTT
>DAOTTL010000613.1:0-5989 GCA_034438135.1 Ktedonobacteraceae bacterium
AACGCCTTGCCCGAAATCCCTCTTTTCTTCTCTGTTAGAAGTAATTTGAGAGAATGCCTCCATCGACATTGATCCAGGCTCCGGTGGTCCAGGAGGATTCGTCAGAGGCCAGATAGAGAGCAAGATAGACGACATCCTGCGGTGTACCGAAGCGTCCAAGAGGGATGCGATTGAGGCGCAGGTTGCGAGCCTCTTCGCTATCCCAGAGTGTACTGATAAGGGGAGTTTCGATTGGACCAGGACAGATGGCATTGCAACGTATGCCGTTGTGTCCATACTGAACAGCGAGTGATTTGGTGAGCGCCAGCAGACCGCCCTTGCTGGCCGTATAGGCGTCCTGGGGAACTGTACAGCCCATGAAGGCAACAAACGAGGCTATGTTAATGATGGATCCCTGGCCCTGCTGCACCATATGAGGTACCGCGTATTTTGAGCAGAGGAAGGCACTTTTCAGATTGACATCCATGACCTGATCCCAGGTTGTCTCGGCGAGATTCGTAACGCTTCCATCGTTGTCAGGCATGATTCCTGCGTTATTGTAGAGGATATCAATTCTGCCGAAGCGTTCGTAGGCGACGTGGATGAGTGCTTGAACCTCTTCCTCGCGAGCGACATTCGTTTGCACGAAAAGTGCTTCTCCTCCCGCCTCGTGGATCGTCTGGGCAGCGGTTTTACCTGCCTCAGCAGAAATGTCGGCAATGACAACGCGTGCACCTTCACGAGCGAAAATCTCAGCAGCAATCTGTCCCATTCCGCTGGCAGAGCCAGTGATGATTGCCACTTTGTTTGCCAATCTCATGGATGTGAAACTCCTTCTCCATCATGTGGATCTGATCAAGTTAAGATACCAGAAGGGCATGCGTTTGCGCAGGAGAGGTTTGCTGCGTACAACGTTGCCGGGAATACTGTCACGAATATCGTAGGCGAGCTCTCCTGTCAGTGAACCAGACAACTCGCCAGGAGCGTAGTTCAGATAGGTCGTTGAACGGCGACCGGTGCGCTGCTCGCGGGTATCGATGGTCATCATGGTCAATCCAAGTTCGTCCTCTTCTTCTACAACGACCTCACGCCAGGGGTATTTATCGGCCATTGGTGAGAAGATGCCACTATGGCCGTTGGCACGGCAGCCATGGATCTGACCGTTCCAGTTAGCCAGAGCCAGGTAGACATGGTGCTCCGCTGCGCGTACCCGCCAGATAAGTGAGTGAAGTGGATCGTTCTCTTCCGGGGCGACGCGCTTTGTGAAGCGAATCTGCGAGGGAGACAGGCTGACAGGATTGGGAAAATCCAGGAAGGTGGGAGCGCAAACCAGGTCAGTGCCTTTGCCAGCCAGGATGCGTAACGTTTCAGGAAAAAGTGCATCGTAGCCAGTTGTCAGACCAATGCGACCTGTGGGAGTATCAAAAACAGGGAGTCCAAGGTTGCCGGGACTGGCCCAGAGTCGGTCGCTTTGAGTCAGATGGAGCTTTCGATAGGTTCCATAGATCCCTTCGGGGTCTATCAAAAGAACGGTATTGTAAAATGTTGGCGGCATCCCAGGATTTTCGACGCGCTCAGCCACTCCCAGAACCAGTGTGATCTGAAACTCTGTCGCCAGGGTAACCAGCGCATCAGTTTCGGGACCTGGTACGGAGATAGCACCTGCCTGGAGGTGAGTGATGGACTCTGGCGTTGTATTGGTCAGTGGACCTGGCAGGATGAGTTCGGGGAGTGCCAGTACATCGGGTCGGGTAGGATCGTGATCGCGCAGGAGGGTTCCAAGCATAGCGCGTAGCATGTCCAGCGACATACCTGGCGTATCTTCCCCTCCAAGCGAACTCAGGTCGGTCTGAATGATGCCCACGCCCGAGAGTTGTCCCGGTGGAAGTTCGCCCATATCGTAGAGATGATGATAGCGTAACGGCTCCCATAGATAAGTATTCTGGACCAGTGGAACATAGAGTTCTGGTCGGCGATCCTTCAGGCGATTTCCCAATTTCTGCTCTGGCGTGCCCCACGTTTTTGCTCGTGCTCGTGCCAGATCGACCTCGCCGTAGACAATCCCCTCGCCAACGTCGAGATAGTTCTGAATATTTCCCTCAGGATCGAGAATGCAGGTGCCTCCGCTAAATTCTGTGTCACGTTCGATATCACTGCGGTTCGCTGCAATAATATAAACTCCATTCTCTATGGCCCGGGCCATCCACCATTGACTGGGACTGTGCTCCTCTATCCAGTTTGTGGGAAAGAGGATGACATCCGCACCTTCCAGGGCCAACAAACGAGTCGCCTCAAAATACATCGCATCCATACAAATCACACAGCCCAGACGGCCCAGTGGCGTATCCCAGACGGGGAAGCCAAGGTCACCGTCGCGTGCCCAGCGAGGTTCAGCAATATAGGAATGAACCTTGCGATACACTCCAATCAGCTCCTCTGGACCCAGCAAGGCCGTTGAGTTATAGTAAACATTGTTTGTAGGATCTACTTCTGGCAAGCTAAGGGAGATATAACAGTTATAGCGTGCCGCAATCTCTTGAAAGCGTGCTGTCGTGGGACCAGGAATGGCTTCGACATAAGGTGCGATCTCTTCGCGCCCTGTCCAACAGTATCCGGTTGTAGCCATTTCGGGAACGACAATCAGACGAGCTTCTCGCCTGGCTGCTTCCTCGACGTGTTGGAGGAGTCGCTCCACGTTCTGCTCTTTTTGTCCCAGGAGTGGGTTAAACTGGATTGCGGCAACCCGGTACCGCAGTGCAGAAGTTTCAGAGGAGGCGGACGACATATTCATTGCAAATACCTCTGTAAGATGGTTGCGAAAACCATCCATGTTGTCAATAACTTGACGAATAATCGAGACTATCGCAGAGCTAAATGCCTCTTTTGATAGCTGTTCAATGAATAAGCATAAGAGCCTGACTGGCTCTATCTACCCTCTGTCTGCTCCTCGTTGATAGCCATTGTAGATGTGTTAACAATACCATCGGCCTTAAGAAGCATCAATAGGGAAAGTAACGATAGTTGTGACACGGTTATGGATAAAGTAGCCACAATCATGTCTCTGTATGTACATCGTTCACATTGCGCTAGTTCGAGCAATCTACATGTATCTCCTCTTGTGAAAAGAGCTATGTGGTAGGATCGATCAGCGATTCAAACATCCGAGCATTTTCGGCGTTCATATGATAACTTTCCGTATCTGCCGGGAAGGTACCTGACTGAATGTCCGCGAAGAAGGACTGGAGGGCTTTAACTGAGGTATCAGCCAGTTGTGCATACTGACGAACGAACCTGGCCGGTCGTTTATCGGTATGGAAGCCCAGTACATCGTGAAAGACAAGTACCTGCCCATCGCAGTATGGACCTGCCCCGATGCCAATTGTTGGCACCGGAATGGCCTCGGTAATAGCGCGAGCCAGAATATCAGGTATACCTTCCAGAACGATCGCGAAGACACCCGCAGCAGTTAGCACGCGTGCATCCTCCAGCAGTTCCTGGGCGACATCCACCTGTTTTCCCTGAACGCGATAGCCGCCCATAGCGCGGATCGATTGAGGGGTCAGACCCAGGTGTCCCATCACAGGAATCTCAGCAGCCAGCAACGCCTCGATCATTGGCAGGCGTTTGCGACCACCCTCCAGTTTGACTGCTTCAGCGCGTCCCTCGCGGATCAAGCGACCCGCATTGCGTACCGTTTCTTCAGGAGAGATGTGGTAGCTCAGCCAGGGCATATCGCCGATGACAAGAGAGTGAGGTAAAGCGCGTGCGACCGCAGCAGTATGATGGATCATAATATCGATTGTAGCGGAAAGTGTATCGGGAAATCCAAGGATATTGTCGGTGAGTGTATCGCCGACCAGGATGATATCCGCTCCTGCTCGATCGGCGATTGAGGCCATAGCTGTATCGTAAGCGGTGACCATGGTCAGTTTAGGGCCAGTTTTACGCATCTGGACAGTGGTGATGGTAATTTTATCTGACATAACAAGCCCCTTTCGTATGCGCAACAATATTCTCCAGCGTCTCATGTCTGGAAAATCCGACGACAGTTATGGATGGGATAGACCGATTTCCCAGGTGCCATCTGCTTGTAAGAGAAAATTATCGATCAGGCGCGTCGTGCCAAGGGAGGCTGCAATGATCAGTAAAGCAGGTGCAGAAAGCGTTGTCAGGGGGAGAAAAGTGCGCGGATCGCGTACTTCAGCATAGTCAAGTCTTGCCAGCGATTCTTCTGCAACTGTTGTCTCCATGGCCTGAACGACGGAAAGAACATCTTTAGTAGCTGAGTTCTCAAAGGTTCGCTGTCCCGCCAGGAGCGCTTTATAGAGAATGGTTGAAGCAGCGCGGGCGGACTGGTTCAAGTAGGCATTACGGCTGCTCATGGCCAGTCCATCGCTTTCGCGAATGGTTGGCAGTGGACGCAGTAGTACCGGAAGATTCAGGTCACGAATCATTTGTGAGATGACGAGAATCTGCTGAGCGTCTTTCTGGCCAAAGTACATCGAGTGTGGCCGAATAATTTGAAAGAGTTTCAATACAATCGTCGCAACCCCACGAAAATGTCCCGGACGACTTTTCCCCTCGGCTTCCGATCTCAGTGGGTCGGCTGGCTCGATATACGTACCGAAGCCCGGGGGATAGATCTCCTCTGGAGAGGGAATGAAAACGGCATCAACGCCGCAATCCTCCAAGAGATGTAGATCGCGGGGCAAGTCGCGAGGATAGCGAGCCAGATCTTCGTGTGGGCTAAACTGAGTGGGGTTGACGAAAATGCTAGCCATCAGGACTGCATTCTCTGTACGTGCCCTACGAACCAGCGAGAGATGTCCCTCGTGCAGGAAGCCCATAGTTGGTACGAAGCCAACTGATTGAGAATCTGGCCAGTGTGCTCTCTCCTCAAGCATCTCCTGAATGGTAGTAATGACGCGCATCGATGTGCTCCTGGTTGTGCGTGGACCAATTTCACATGTTTTTCTCGCGCTGGTGCGTCAGGCAATCAGCATTCTTTGAGTGAAAACATCGGCCCTCTAGTAGAAAGGTGAAGCGCTCTCTCAGGTTTTTGAGCGATGGCTTCCTGGTAATGGTGGACAAGACTGTCCACTTGTATACAACGGTGATGACCTGATCTATGTTCTACGATTCCGGTCAGGCATTTTCAGATGTGCTTTGATGATGGCAGTCGTAGAAGCTCTAATCTCTTTGCAGTATATCATTGCTTTTTAACTACCAGCAATGCACCAGCAATTTTCGAGCAGGGTTTCGCAAAAGTCGTTCTTTTCTTACCCACCCGCCCTTCTTGGAGGCTTGGATAGGGATCTGGCAACGGCTGAAAAGCGACTTTTGAGACAGTGGAGGCACTATTCGCGTCTAAACGAGCACAGAAGCTGAGCAATTCTCAAGCTCGCTTGTGTGAGGCTTTTGTTCCACTGTTTGAGAAGCCCTGAATTTTTGAGTGCGGTAAAGCTCAGGATAAAGTAGATAAACCATTTTCACCGGCTACAATAGCTTGATCAGCCATATGCAGAAAGAGACCATGTTCGACTACTCCGACGATTGTATCTATCTGTTGCTGTAAGGCATGGGGGTCATTGATCCCATTTGCAAAACTGCAATCCAGAATGTAGTTCTGATTATCCGTTACAAAGAACTGTTCGCCCTGCATGCGTGGTTTTACTTCTGCGCCCAGAGTTTCCAGGCGACGTTTGATAGGCGTTAGTGCAAAGGGAATAATTTCAATGGGCAGGGCAGCGTGGGTGCCCAGATATGAAACCAGTTTAGACGAGTCGCCGATGATCACAAAACGCTGTGCCGCCGAGGCAACTACTTTTTCGCGGAGTAGTGCGCCGCCAGCACCTTTAATCAGGTTAAGGTGGGTATCAATTTCGTCGGCTCCATCGATGGCAAGGTCGAGGGTTGGGTGGCTATCGAGAGAGAGCAGGGGAATGCCCAGTTGGTTAGCTAGATGAGCGGTCTCCTGTGACGTGGGAACCGCACCTATGATGGATAAACC
>DAOTTL010000614.1:0-56808 GCA_034438135.1 Ktedonobacteraceae bacterium
GCCATCGCTACAGGAGTGACTGCGATTCCCAATACGCAAAAGGTACGCCTTCTCGTGTGTGAAAAAGGAATGCTTCAGGTAACACGATCGTTCTGTTCAATCGTATGACCGTCCTTTCCTGGCAGACTATGCAAAAAGCACCACTCCCTATCCTCAATTACTGGTACTTTCTCGGTGCAAGAGGCGTAAACATTGCCATTTCAGTGCGCAGCTATCAGGACGGGGAGGAGCTGCTTGCCTCCATCAAAGAGCAGCTTGCCAGAGGAGAAAGAGAGCGCCTACAGAACAAACTCCGCTAACAGGCTATGGCAATCATGTCCCTTCATGATGAGCAGAAGACTGCCCTTGCTCCGATGTAGCATGAGCAGCCAGATCAGCCAGCAAGCGCTGCTCCACATAAGTGAGATGTTGATACATTGCCTGGCGGGCTGCCTCAGCATCGTGCCTCTTAAGCGCGTCTATGATTGCGCGGTGATCTTTGATAACCTGGTGGGCAATGCCTGGAAGCACGACAGTGCGTTGACGACTCGCATGGCTCAAATGGCTGATACTTGTCATGATACTGCTGAGAAAAGGGTTTGAGGCAGCCTCTGTAATAATCTCGTGTAATTCCACATCGGCCTGGAAGTATAGATCCACATCGGTAAGCCCTGACAACGCCTTTGCCAGACAAGCTTCAAGTCGAGATAGCTGTTCATCGCTGATGTGTCCCGCCGCCAGACCACAGATGCCTACCTCTACCACTTTACGCGCTTCAAAGAATGACAGGTAAGTTGAATCAGCAAGCGCAAAAACAAAAGCGAGGTGCTCTACCAGCAATCCAGGTTCAAGAGAAGAAATATATGTGCCAGAACCCTGACGTATCTCAACGACATGCATAATCGAGAGCGTGCGCAGGGCCTCGCGCAGGGAGGGCCGACTCACCTGGAGGCGTTCCGCAAGCTCACGCTCAGGAGGCAGCCTCTCGCCTGGCTGTAGCTTCTTTTCCTTGAGCAGGGCGAGCAAGCTGCTCACGATGTCTTCAGGAAGTGCATTTCTTGGGAGGGTTTCAAACACCAGCCTCTCCTCACTCTTCTGCAAGATTGACAATAACCTTCAGTGTCGTTTACAATTGGTAAGATAACTTTACCAATTGTAAACGACGCTGAACATTCTTGTCAATCTGTTTAGAACAATCATAGAAGGAGCGGAGCAAACTATGCGTGAATCGCGGGTTGGAGTAGGCGTGATTGGTCTGGGTGGAATCAGTCACACCGTTCATCTACCTGGACTACAGCTTTGTGAGCAAGCAGATATCGTAGCGCTATGCGATAACGATCCGGCCCGGCTCAAGCAAGCTGCTCAGGAGTATCAGGTTACAAATACTTTTACAGAGTACGAGCGTTTGCTCCAACATCCCGCTGTTGATGCGGTGGTGATTGCCACTCCTACTCTGCTACACGCGCCGATAGCGCACGCGGCTATAGCAGCGGGAAAGCACGTACTTGTTGAGAAGCAGCTTGGCATGACATACGCCGAAACTGTGCAGATGTATGATGCGGCTGTCGCCGCCGGTGTGCGCCATATGACCGCGTTTACTTATCGCTTTGTGCCAGCTATGCGCTACCTTAAACACCTTGTAGGGCAGGGAAGCATTGGTCTGCCGCGTCAGTTGCGCGTCGCTCGTTTGCAAGATTTTCCAGAGACAAGAAATCTTGGTTGGCGTCAGCAGCGCAGGCTGGCAGGCTCTGGTGAGGTTGGAGATATGGGTGCGCATCGTATCGATTTCTGCCAGGATGTGATTGGTCCTATCGCCCGTGTCGTTGGTTTAACACGCACATTCGCTCCTGTACGTACAGGACCGGACGGAGAAAAGTTTCCCGTCGATGTCGAGGATGCCTCTGTGTTTATTGCCGAATTCGCGGCAGGCGTTGGGGTAGAGCAGGGCACTATTGCCTCGTTTGATTTAAGCAAAGTAGCCAAGGGGCGTGAAAAGGGTGGGTATGGCCTCGACGAATTTGAGGTGTACGGGACAGAAGGGACTATCATCTATCACCTGCACCTCCCACACGAGATTCTTGTCGGTCGTCCTGATGGCAAGCTGGAGACGCGAGCGGTGCCGCGCGAGTTCCTGGTCTATCCGCGCTCGCAGCGTGATCCCTCTATGGGCGAACCGACGACTACCTTTCGCTACGATCAGGATTTTGCTTTTATTCAAGCTATTCTTACAGGTAACAATGATATTCCTACCTTTTATGATGGTATGCGTTGCCAGGCAGTGATTGATGCGGTTTTGCAATCAGCTCAAGAACGGCGTTGGGTCGATGTTCCCGACGTACCACCTGTCACGATGCCATATGCAGCAGCCAGGTCCTGATCAACGTAAAGGAGCAAAAGTATTTTATGGCACTGGATATTTTCAAATTGGATGGTCGGGTCGCACTGATCACAGGGGGAACGCAAGGCCTGGGATTGGCTATGGCTATGGCTCTCGCACAAGCGGGAGCTGATGTCGTGGTGACCAGTCGCGAGCTGGAAAAAGCCCAACGGTGCGCGGACACTCTGGCCGTCGCGACTGGCCGCCGTGCCCTTGGTCTGGCAGTTGATGTCACCCACGTACAGCAAATTGAGACACTGGTTGAAGCTGTAATCGCGGCCTTTGGTCGCATCGATATTCTGGTGAATAATGCTGGCATCAATATTCGCAAACCAATTGAGGAGTTCGATGAAGCAAGCTGGGACCTCGTACAGCAGACCAATCTGAAGGCACCTTTTCTCTGCGCTCGCGTTGTGCTCCCTCATATGAAGAAACTGGGAGCGGGACGAATCATCAATCTTGCTTCTATGCTGGGTCAGGTCGCCCTGTCTGAGCGAAGCGCCTACTGTTCCAGCAAGGGTGGAGTCATACAACTGACCAGAGTAATGGCGCTAGAATGGGCCAGGCACAATATCACGGTTAATGCGCTCTGCCCAGGTCCCATTGCAACTGAACTCAATCTGCCAGTGATCAACAACCCGCAGGCTAATCAGTTCTTTCTCAACCATATTCCACTGGGCCGTTGGGGAAAAGCGGAGGAACTAGGGGGGGCGATTGTTTTTCTGGCATCAGATGCCTCCAGTTTTATGACTGGTGCGACCCTGACTATTGATGGGGGATGGACTGCTGAATAAGGTGGAATAGCAGTTTCGTTTGGGTAGAGTAGCTCATGATACGGAGAGAACAAGACGAGATGTCGCTTCCAGGTTGCGAAGTGAAGATAAAGAGGAATAGTATGCGTATTGGTCTTGCAGCATATGGCACCATTTTTAGCATGGGCATGACTCCTCTGGCTGGTCGCCCTAGAATCAAACCGCTTCAGTTGCTAGAGAGAGCTATGCTAAGCGGGCTGACGGGAGCTGAACTTCCAGCAGTACTGCTAGAGGGGGAAGATGAAGAAGCTGTGGCTCGTTACGCAGCCGATCATCAACTCTTCCTGAATCTTGCCACAAGTGGATATGATCCTGAAACACTGACAAAAATACTTGAATTGGGCGCGAGGCTGGGGGTGACGACTGTGCGTACTGTGGCAGGAGGAGCACAGATTGGCGGAGATCGCAGGCTAATTGGGGATCGTTGGTCCACGTTTCTAGAGGAGGTTCTGCGCGGACTACGCGCGGCAACCCTTGTTGCTGAGAGGGTGGGCGTCAATCTCGCCTTGGAAAACCATCAAGACCTGGCTTCTGAAGAACTTCTCTGGTTGTGTGACTCTATCGACTCAGCACGTTTCGGTATCACGCTCGATACCGGCAATCCCCTGGCGACGGCTGAAGAGCCAATAGATTTTTTCAGACGCACCGGGCCGTATATAAAAAACGTTCATCTCAAAGATTACTCGATCTCTCTCAGTGATGAAGGCTATCGTCTTGTGCGCAGTCCCATTGGGCAGGGAGTGATCGACTTTCCACAGCTCTTTGCTATAGTCGCCGAATTTTGTCCGGATGTTACTCTATCCCTGGAAATAGGAGCCTTAGAAGCTCGCCATATCAGGGTGCTGGCTGACGATTACTGGCCAGCGTATCCGCCACGTTCTGCTGCCCAACTGGCGCGAGTGTTACGCTTCGTCTACACACATTCAAATCAATCCGACAACTGGCAAACTCCTTTTGAACGTAACGAGCCGGTAGAGGCAATTGTCACCTATGAGGAGCGACAACTTGCAGAAAGTGTGGCCTATATCAAGCAGTTTGTGGATGGGTAGTGTTGCCACTTTTGCTAAGAACGTCGTGTATAAGTCAGGAAAAATCTTTTGAATGGGGCGCCGCTCCATTTACATGGTTCTCAAAAGGTCACTTAACGCTACACCAGGTCAAGGTTAGAGGCTAGCAGTTATCCTAAAGAGATCAGAGGAGAGCATGAGTACCCAACGTATCTATCTTATTGGAGCAGGAGTTATAGCGCATTCTCACGCGTCTGCCATCCGGCATTTGCCCGCAACAGAACAGGTCACGCTTGCCGTAGCAGATCCCAACTCTCAAGCTTTGTCAAATTTTGTGAAAGAGTACCCCCTGGCGTCTGCATTTGCAGATGCAGATACGATGTTAGCTGAAGCAGCACATGATACCGATATTGTAATTGTCACTACTCCACCTTTTGCACATGAAGAATGGACCTGTGCCGCGCTTGCTACAGGTCGGCATGTCTTGTGTGAAAAGCCACTGGCATTGAATCAAGAGCAGGCACGTCACATGCTGGCGGTTGCCCACAAGTATAAGCGTTTGCTTGGCTGCTGTAGTGGTAGATTTATGGATTGGCCACCTGCACGTGAGACGCGCCGCCTGTTGCGGCTGCATACGTTAGGTCAGCTCTATCATGTACGCTTTATCCATCTGGAACAACGCAACAGGCCAGGTATCGAGTTTCAGCCACAGACAAGCTGGTTTCTCGATCAGGCCAGAAGCGGCGGTGGGACCTTGATGGATCGCGGTCCCTATGAATTTACTGTGCTCAATGACCTGTTACAACCAACGCGGGTGGAGGTACTCAGCGCCTGGCTGGCCAATCCGACAACTGCCTTGCATCTGCCGCCGGGGACAAGCGTTAACGTAGAGCAGCATGCTGGAGCGACGCTACGCTATGCTCTCGCGGATGGAACAGAGATTATTATGGATTATGAGCAAGCATCTGGTACTCATCGCGAGGAGCAATCAATGATTGAGATCACAGGACTCGAAGGGTCTCTGTGTTGGAACTGGCCATTAGCCAGGTTACGCCCTACTTTGACGCATAGCTATGATCGTGAGGGGGTCAATGAAAGCAGAATGCTTACCTTCGCTCCCCCAACAGCAGAGGAGCTACGCTTTGGGGATAAACCTCTCGTTTATTTCTATCTACAGATACATGGCAAGCCCTCATCAGCAATAGTAGATGAGCAGGCTGTCTTCAATTTCTCCTGCATTCGCGCGATTTACGACTGCGCACGACTGAAACAACCCCAAACGGTTGAGTGGGGAGCCTGATGCGTCAGCCAATAAAGATGTGCATTTGAAAAGCCTTCCCCCGTGCATTCTCACGAGAGATGATCCGGGATATGGTATACTCAGGTACATGAAACCACGCATTTTTGCTCGCGACCTTTCCGCGAAGGTATTCAGAATGGCCTCGAATGACGGGTATTTCGCGATGAGGGATGAGGGATGAAATCGAGATGGTGATCATGATGACAGACTGTTTCACGGACCATCCATCGGCCTCCAAGAAGAGTAGAAAGGTGGACGTATGAAGGTCACAGTCCTCGGCGCGACAGGTCCCACCGGTCTGGAGATCGTGTCGCAGGCTCTCGCAAAAAGCTGGGAGGTCACTGCAATTGTGCGTAATCCTTCCAAATTACCCATGACAAGCGCCTTGCTGCATGTCGTCGTGGGAAATGTCCTCGACGCAGCAACCATTCGCGATGATACCAGGGATGCTGATGCGCTCGTCTCGGCCCTGGGTGCGCCAGGTGGCATTGGGAAGAAAGGCAGAACGACACTCTACTCTGCGGCGGCGCGGACAATCGTCGAAGGATTGAGCGGTAGGGAGCGGATAAAAGTGGTGTTCTGTTCCTCAGCCGGTGTTGAGGAGCATGATCCATCTGAGAGGTGGTTCTACCGATACTTAGCGAAACCTTACTTCCTGCAACATGCGTACGATGATATGAAGGAGGCCGAAAGCATCCTTAGATCATCGCCACTCTCGTGGGTGCTGGTCAGGCCCGGACGCCTCATCAATGGACCTGGAGGGCACCTGATCCGAGTGAACGAGCATTTTCGCCCGCCAGGGGGTATGAACATCACGCGTGCCGACCTTGCCCAATTCATGCTCATGCAAGTGGAATCAGATGAGTGGATAGGCCGTACACCCACTCTGACTGAATAGAAGACTGTAAATTGCACCAACTGCGTGCAGTTGATCGACAAGCAGTGAGAGGACTTTTCCTATCCTCTTCAGGTAAAGGAGAACTATTGTAATGAATGATGCTGTTCCTCTTCAAACGCTCGAAGAAATGAAGCGGTACTATCAGTTCAGGGCCAGCGAGTACGATGAGAGCTTCAACCGCCAGGGACCCCACGATCAGGGGCCAGAGCTGAATGCCCGCTGGTTGGCTGAATGGGATGAGGTGTTTGCCCAACTCCATGCCTTTCATCTGACAGGTGATGTGCTCGAACTGGCCGCTGGAACGGGAATATGGACGCAGCAGTTGCTGCTCAGCGCATCGACGGTGACCGCCGTTGATGCTTCTCCCGAAATGCTGGCGATCAACCAGGCCAAAGTCGCCAGTCCCCACGTGACCTATGTTCTGGCTGATCTCTTCTCCTGGCAGCCCGAACGTGTCTACGATGCGCTCTTTTTCGGCTTCTGGATTTCCCATGTTCCGCGTGAGCAGCTTGATGCCTTTTTGCGTTCCTGCTGGACCTGGCTGCGTCCGGGAGGCAAGCTGTTCTTTGTGGATGAGGCGAGTTGTCCCACGACGGCTCCCGATCGACCCATGAGACGAGATCACCAGATCGAGGTACGCACCTTAAATGATGGACGCAGCTTCGAGATCGTCAAAAATTACTATGAGGCTACTGATCTCGTGGCTTCCTGTGTCCGTGCTGGATTTGACATCACGATACGCCAGGTCGCCACCTCTTTTCTCTATGGCTTCGGAACCCGTCTTCCCTCTGAGGAAGATAACTAAAACCTTTCGACGAAAAACAGACAAGCGTAACGCAACTGGCGAGTCAACCAGAGGTGAGGCCAGAGACGAATACGTCTTTCGGCTCGCTAAAGCAGATCCATGCTGGTGTCCTGAATATCGGCGACGCGGAAGCTGGCCCCGGCAATGGTTCGGCAGTCATCCTGCTGCACTGTTGGCCCTACAACATTCACAGCTATGTCGATGTCGCGCCTTTGCTGGCGAAGGCAGGCTACCGAGTGATCGTTCCGAAAGAGCACTACACGAAAGAGCACCCTATGAACTACTCTGTATCTTATCGCACCGTACAGATCGATGGCCTGTCTATTTTCTATCGGGAGGCCGGACCAGAAGACGCTCCTGTCCTGTTTTTGCTTCATGGCCTACCATCCTCTTCGCGGATGTACGAGCCGCTTTTGCAACGCCTGTCCGACCGTTATCACTTGATCGCCCCGGATTATCCGGGGTTCGGCCATAGCGATTGGCCCGATCACACGACATTTGCATATACCTTCGACCATATTGCGGCTGTGATGGAGCATTTTACCGAGATATTAGGTTTAACACATTACAGCCTCTACATGCAGGACTATGGCGGACCCGTTGGCTTTCGCCTGGCGCTTGCTCACCCGGAGCGCGTGCAAGCACTGATCGTACAGGATGCTGTGGCGCATGATACCGGCCTGGGGGAAAACTGGAAACCTCGCCGTGCTTTTTGGGCGGACCGCGCAAAATACGAGGCGACCTTGCGTCCGAATCTGCTCTCCCTGGAAACCACACGCACGCGGCATGTGGGGAACGATCCCCAGGTCGAGCGCTACGATCCTGATCTATGGACGGATGAATTTCGTTTCCTGAGGCAGCCCGGTCAGGCAGACATCCAGAGCGATTTGTTTTACGATTACCAATCGAACGTTGCTTCCTACCCGGCGTGGCAGGCATGGCTGCGTCAAACTCAGCCGCGCCTGCTCGTGCTATGGGGAATATATGAACGCTCGTTTGATGATTCCGAACCAGAAGCATTTCGCCGCGATGTGCTGCAGGCACAGGTACACCGAGTCGATGGTGGTCACTTTGCCCTGGATACCGCAGCCGATGAAATTGCCGACCTGGTTGACCGCTTCCTGGCTGATACGCGGTAACGTTCAGTCGGTTTGACCCGATGCCAGATGGCCAGGAACGGAGATCGCAAGATGATGGTGGATCAGAGAGGCTCTTACTTAGAATTAGAGCAAGGCTTCAGGACTATATGGAGCCTCGTCATCGATATTGCCGACAAATTCTGGCAGATCAGAGTGTCCAAGCAGTTGCCGAATCGCTGCATTCTCGCCCGTGTGATACCAGTAGTGGTAGATGACACGCTGAAGCAGTGTTCCAGCGGTGTACTCCGTTTGTCGGTCGTCAAGGAAGTGAACTTCCTGAAGTTTCTCGGTCGTAAGTGTGTCGAGAAAAGGATCAGTGAGGCGCGTGATGGTCTGCCAGACCTCCCACATCTCGGCAAGCGGTGGGGTGCAGGCAGGCAGACCATTGCCAACCAGGTCGTTGAGGTCTGGCAAGGGGGTCAGCGACTGCAAACGTGTCAGCCAGTAGCGCTGCTCCTGCCAGGCCATATGACCGATATTCCAACTGATACAATTCATGGGCAGGAAACGACGGCGTGCATCAGCATCGCTGAGTCCCTCAAGAGCCCGCTGAAATTCGCTGCGTGCAAAGCGTAATTGCAAGATGAGAGGATGGGGCATACTTTCTTTCTCGTCCTTTCTTGAGAAACAGAAGGAAGGTGTCTTTTCTCAAGAGTACTCGCAAAAGAGGGCAAGATCATGCCTGATTGAACATGACCCGAAGCACTGCCTTTAAAACCAGCCTCGCTCACGAATCAGAGCCATCGCCTCTTCACGGTTCGATATTTCTAGCTTTTGAAAGATATGGTAGATGTGGGTTTTAACTGTGCTGGTGCTGACATGCAAACGGCAACTCATCTCTTTATAGGTGATATTCTGATGCAACAACTCCAAAATTTCACGCTCACGCGGCGAGAAAGCGGCCAGCTCGGTCCAATTTTGCTTTGCTGCCTGCAATAGCCCTTGTAGACAATCAGAGATCGCTTGCTCGTCAAAATTGGGCATACAGCATAAGGCGTTCACTGCCTTATCAATTTCTTGACGATGGTTTTCGGTCCGTACACCCATATCGCGGAAAGGATTTTCAAGCGCATGTGTTAATTGGGGTGCAGGCGGAACAAGTTGCTTTGTAGACTCATCTAAGGAGGAGACGTTTTGCTGAAAGGCCGCGATCCTGGCCGACTTGAGCATTGGCTCTGCATGCAAATGCGTAAAAAACGGCCAGCGCTGCATATATCGCACATAAAACGTCTGGAGAGCCGCGGCAATAATGATCAGAGCAGCCCAGAACAGCGCCATAATCCAACGTAACGGCGACTGAACGAAAAAGAGACTGACCAGACCCAGCAAAATGATGGTCCAGGCACATACTGAGAAAAGACCTGACCACATAGATGCCTTTTCAGACTGTGCGTTATTATTCGTTAGAAGCATTCCATCTCCTCCTTGTCTAGAAGATACATACTCTAGAAGATACATACTCCGGGTTAAAATAGATGGGGTTCTCAATGCACCCGATCTTTTCTTATTGTTCCTCATGTTCGAGCCGATTCAATAAAAACCGGCTCAGTTCAGAGATGTCTTTTGCTTGCGCCTTACAAAGAGCCTGACGCTCCTCAGGGGTAATTTCAAATCCGAACTCGGCCACGGCCTCAAGTGGAGCGTCCAGCAATTTTCTGGCAAACGGTGGGTCAATCATTGCCCGTGTCAATATGTTGTTAAGCGTCTGCCAGGACATGAGGCACCTTTTCTACTAACTTAATCCCAGGGATCATGTTCATATGGTTGGTGAACAATACTACAGCAATGATAAGAAGGGAAAGACGCTTGCGTCTCTTCTGCGAAAACTATTTTAAATGGTAGCGACAACGTGAGTATCGATAGGATACTCTTTATATGGTAGATAAAAGACCTGGATGGATTGGCAACAATCCAGAGGTCTGATACAGCAAGGGAAGGTATCAAGTTTTTCACAGGCCACTCTCCTCTCTTTTACGAAGGGTTGTTTCTCTTTTTGTAAGAATACAGTCCCACTGTTAGAAATTAGTCAAAGCAGAGCTCGTAAGTGTCAACAAAATAGTCAACATACGTAGTCAGCAAATAAGGAAGTCAAACGCTTCCCTACTCTATAGCACTGTTCAGAAGGATTGCGCGAGCCATTGTAGCACAAGGCAAACACACGCCAGGTAGGGCCTGCATCGCCATGATGAGTGCCCAGATATGTTACCCATCACCGGCGAGGTCTATTGCAAACACTAAACATCTTGAATACCACGAGAGCGCTGCCCGCGTGGGCAATCACTCTCTCAATTTCTTTCCGCTTAAAAATCGAGCGTAGCTGCCCCTGAGCCAGCACCTCAACCACGTTGGATGAGGTGCCTGATTTACCAATGGGTGCAGCAGTTTCGCACATAGAGCGTTCTCTCCTTTTTTCCCATGTTCTTACGTGTATATAATGAGTATATGGGGAGAACGCCCTTTAGACCATGGTTAAGACTCTAAGTTCTTTGATTGCAACGCCAGATTTTGCTCAAGGAACTGGAATGTGGAGCAGAACGTGGATGTCTTGTCCGATGCCTTGAACGTGGTGCGTCTGGCTGGCGCGGTATTTTTTACGGCTACATTCTCTTCACGCTGGGCCATTTCTTCGCCAGATCGTGAAGATTTAGCTCGCTTTTTGCACTTACCCTCTCATTACATCACCTTATTTCATATTCTGACAGCCGGGCGAGGATGGATCAGGTTTGAAGGCAGTAATCCGATCCCTCTAGAAGCTGGCGATGTTGTTGTCTTTCCGCATGGCACTGCGCATGAGATGAGCAGCGATCTTGATACGATTCCTCAATCGATCAGCGCCATTTTACCGGCACTCCCCGGCGAAAAGATTCCCCAGATCAAGCTTGGCGGTGGTAGCCCGATAGCTCATTTCATCTGTGGATATCTTCATTGCGAGCAGCAGTTCAATCCGCTGCTTGAGTCCTTGCCAAGGTTGCTGATAATACGTGCGCACCAGCATCCCAACCAGGCCCAACCACCGGCAACTGATGGCCTGTCAGAGTCAAACGTGGTCTATGTGCAATCTGGAGAATGGTTGGAAATGACGCGGAGCTATATCATTGAAGAAGCAGGTGCAGAGCAGCAGGGGCATTCTGCCATGCTTGTCCGGCTTACTGAGATCCTCTTTGTGGAAATTGTGCGTCGCTATATGCAGCAGTTGTCGCCGGCCCAACGAGGATGGCTGGCTGGAGTAAGAGATCCCATTCTAGGGCACACGTTGCGGCTGCTGCATACGCATCCAGAGCACGATTGGACAGTGGATGAGTTAGCGCAGTCTGTTGGCCTCGCGCGTTCTACCCTGGCCCAACGATTTCGGGAGATCATGGGAGAATCACCGATGCGCTATCTCGCTGTCTGGCGCATGCAAGTGGGGCAGCATCTCCTACGTCAGACGAACTTGAGTATTATAGACGTTGCTGAACAAACAGGCTATGAATCAGAGGCGGCTTTCAGCCGAGCTTTCAAGCGTTATTGTGGACAGCCACCGGCAATGTGGCGGATGGAGTGCAGGTGAAACTCTGCATTCTTAAAGCCCTGTTTATCAATGTTGAGCGATTTCTTCCGTCTCAGGAGTGGAATACCCACAATCAGGAGTGGAATACCCACTATGCAGAAACCAACCGGGTGCATCCTGGGCAGTAATGCCGGGTAGCGCTTGCATAATCGCCTCCTGAAGAGCCTCGCGAGTGCGCGTGCCAACTCGCGGCAGGATCGCTTTCAGCTTAGAAAATGCCTCCTCAATTGAGTATGCTTTCATACTCGTGGTCCACCATAGCGCAATCCTTCTGAACAGTGCTCTAAAATTCTTGTATATTCTTTTGTAAATAAGAATCGCCTGGAATAACACTGGCAAAGCGTACAAAAATATAGTATTACTTAGAAAGGGAAATATTCACAAACCCGGAAGCAATGTGGCTATAGCTTTGTATACCTGACCTCAGAGCGGTTGGATCAGGTTTTTGTGACCCTCGGTGCTTTTTCTTATTTGCGTCACACGAGACTTTGCAGTTATATCTTTCTATTTTATTGAATAGGGAACTCAGTGAAAAGAAGCCATTTCCCTGGGAAGATCCAGGCTCCAAGTCGCCCGATGTCCATCCTGCACCGCAAGGACCTGGTAGATCTATTGGCCTACCATCTCGAACCACTGGCATCCAATAGAACTCTCCCTACCAGACTCATTTTACTTTGTGCTCCTGCCGGATACGGCAAAACAACCCTGCTTATTGACACTGTCCACCAGAAGACCCTTGCCTGTTGCTGGTATTTTTTCGAGAGCACCGATACACCAGTGACCTTTCTTGAGGGACTCCTGGCCAGTACTCAGCAATGTTTTCCTGAACTTGCAGAGCAGCTTGATGCTTTTGAAAAGCTAGATGAACATGCCTCTACCGAGGAAGACTGTCAACGCGTTCTTGATCAACTGGTGGCTCTGCTCAACAGTCAGATTTCACAAAAATTTGTCGTTGCTCTCTGCCACTATCATAAAATCAAGCAGAATGAGACGCTGAACCACTTCATCAATCATCTCCTGGCTCGTCCTCTCCAGCAGGGTGTGCTGGTCATTGAGAGTCGTTCACTACCCAACCTGAATTTAGCTCCCTTGATTGCTCGCCAGCAAATGTTTGGCATCGGCAGCAATAAGCTCCGTTTTACAGCTCAGGAACTCTACGAGCTGGCGCATATCAAGGGTTTTACTACCTTCACCTTGCAAGAGTCCGAACATCTTACGAACCTGTTTGAGGGATGGATTGCTGGTATCTTGCTCGGTTCGATTCTGGGCTATACACAGATGCAGCCGCTGGCACCCTCTCCTACCGATCAATGGGGAATGCTGGCTCAACTTACGGACCGTCAACAACTTTCTACCTATATAGCGAACGAGGTTTTTGAACAGGAAACCGCTACCTATGAGTTTCTTGCGTCCGTCTCTGTCCTCAACGAGCTTACTCCCGCCCTCTGTAATGCGCTTCTGGGACGTTCTGACGCGGCGGAACGGCTCATTTACGCGGAACAGCAGGGACTTTTTGTGATGCGTAGTGAGCATCCTATGGAGAAGGATAGCGTGGGCGTCTATATCTGTCATCCTGTGCTGCGCAAGCTTTTGGAGGAGAAGCTGCTCAGTCAATCATTGGATCTCTATATAGAATTGCATCGCAAGTCTGCCTACCTGCTCTATGACGAGCAGGCATACGAGCAGGCTCTCATCCATGCGCTTCAAGCTCAGGAATACAGGCTGGTTAGTAGCATCATTGTACAAATCGCGCCCGACTTTGAGGCTCAGGGGAAGGGTGAAACGGTCGATCTCTGGCTTGGTATGTTGCCCGAACAGGTCTTGAATCAGGACCCCTGGCTTTTAATGACCGTCGTAAATATCCGCTTAGCCCACAATGAGTATGCGCAGGTACCTTCTCTGCTTGAAACTGTGGAAACTTTGCTGGCCGATCCTGCCAGCCAGAACCCGGATACGGCGCTATTGCTCCAGGCAGAACTTCGTCTGGCTCGGAGTAAATTTCTTTTCTATCAGGGTGATTTTCAGGGTTCGTGCGATCTCTGTCAGGAGGTTCTGCAACTGGTGCCCGCTAGCGAGGTGCATCTCCACATCAGAGCGTATCATCGTCTGGGTGTCTGCATGGTCGCTGGCCTGGGACATATCTACGAGGGCATCGTTCAGTTCCAGCATGCACTCCAATTAAGCATGTCTCAGAGTGACGAGCAGCAGAGCGCTACCTTACATCGCTTGCTGGCAAGTGCTTATGGATGGCTTGGCAACTATGAACTGGCCACTTACCATCAGGACCGCGCGATACATATCTGGGAGAAGCTTCATGAGCCGTCTGGTCTTATCAATAGTCTGGTCAGTCAGGGATTGTTGAATTTACGTCAGGGTCTGACGCAGCAGGCTGAAGAAGTTCTTTTGCGAGCGCTCTACCTGGCGAGAGAGGTCAATCATTTCCGCAGTGGTGAAGCCTACGTGCTGGTGGCGCTGGGCGAATTATACTGTACCCTGGCCCAATACGTACGAGCTCTGACCTATCTGGATGACAGCCTGCGCCTGGCCACGCAGTGTGAAGATCATTATCTTATGCACTGTGCCCTTTGTAGCATAGCTACTACCTACATATACATGGGTGAGATCCAGACCGGTCAGTTTTTTCTCGACCAGGTTGTCCTTCAACCGCAAGAGGACCGCTCTTTCGAGGGTCTGTTTCGTCTGGTGACTCAGGGCAGGCTTTTCCTGGCTCAGCAGGCATACGAAGAGTCCCAGCAGGAGCTTGAACGTGCTGTCGCGCTTGGAGAAGCTACCAGCATCCAGTTTCTGCACGAACAGGCACTTCTGCTGCTGACTGTCTGCTATGCCAGACAAAGTAAAATGAGCGACGCTCTGTTGATAGCCAGTAAGGCGCTCGAACTTAATAAAAACGGTGACTTTGATTATACCTTGGAGATTGAGTCACGCTACCATCCCGAACTGTCTGAACTTCTGACTCAGACTGTGCCCGATGAACCTGTGGAGAACCCGCCGCAGGCTTCTCAAGCCTTCCTGGTGTCCCCTGACGAAGCGCCCGTGGCGGATCTCAGGGACGTTCCCACGCCTTTGCGTATTCAGGCCTTTGGTGAGCCAAAGGTGCTGGTAAATGGTGTACCAATCACTCGCTGGCGTATGGTGCGCTCCCAGGAACTTTTTTTTCTGCTTCTGGAAAGCACCCATCCACTCTCAAAGGATCAGTTGATTGAGGCACTCTGGCCCGAAGCCATGGGCGAACAGTTGGACACAACCATGCGCACCGCTATCTACTATCTGCGTCAGGCCATTGGCAAAACATGTGTTGTCTACGTCTCCGGCCTTTACAGCCTGAATCTTGCATCCGTCTACGGATCAGACATCTGGTATGATGTGACTCAGTTTGAGTCTTGTTATAAACAGGCCAAACAGGCGCTCGCAGCGGAGGATGATGAGGCCGCTCGCGTTGCGCTTATCGAGCTTGTCGAACTCTATACTGGGGATTATCTGCAATATCGCTACCATGACTGGTGTCTTCCGCGCCGACAGCGGTTGCGCCTGGCGTATATGGATGCTCTGGAGCACCTGGCTCAGGTTGCCTGGCGGCAAGAAGACTGGGATGAGAGCATTGAGTATTGGAATGCACTTCTCTCACTGGACCCGTATATTGAAAAGGCCCATTATTGGATTATGCGTGCCTATCTCAAGCAGGAGAAAAGGGAGTTTGCGCTGCGGCAGTATCATATCTGCCGTAAGTATTTGCAAGAAGATTTGCATACAGTGCCCGGCGTTTTGCTTAAGGAGTTGTATCAAGAGATTAAATAATATGAGTCATCCCTGCTTTTGCAAAAGCAGGGCAAATGCCCTACCAACACTTCCTACACCAGATGAGCTTTTCAATGTCTGTGAAATGGCTTGTGGAGACACATCAAGCGGTTTTTCAGAGCGAAAGTGATCCTACATCAACCCATCATCCTCACTCATCTCTGGCAAGCGGGTCCTTCCATGACAGGAGGGGCCTTTTTTCTACGGCGGCAGAAATGAGCACATGCTCTTTCAATGTCCCAACGCTGGCGATAGGTAAAAGTGACCTCCCAGGTTCGGGCTTCTGTGTATAAGCACTTTTTCTTCTGATGGTAGGCTGCCGCGAGCGGCAACGTCAACGCGGTCGATGCATAATCCCGCTGTGATGAGAGAATCTCAACCCGCCAGACGATTGTTCTTCCACTGCATCTATAGGTATAACTGGACCAGTAAGCGTGATCCACGTCCGGCGGTTGTTAATCCGACCAGACAGAGAGCGCAAACCTGACCCACATTTCTATAGATACACAGAACGCGAGAAGAACTTTTGACGTGCGAGTCTTTTTTCTTTGTAGGAAGAGTTGTTCTCTCAGTGCTAAAGAGGGGAGAAATGTTCAATGATTATCGACATCGCTTATCCAGCTTCGCAAAGGTTAACTTTTGTCGATATCCTGACTCTGCGGGCGCAGCAACAGCCGGAGCAGGCCGCTTATACATTCTTAGACTTTGGGAAGAAAACCGAGACTAGCCTGACTTACGGGGATCTGGATCGGCGAGTTCGCTCGCTGGCCGCCAGACTCCAACGCTCTGGCTACGCCGGTCAGACAGCTTTGCTACTCTACCCGTCGGGTCTGGACTACATTATAGCTTTTCTGGCCTGTATGTATGCCGGTGTAGTTGCTGTTCCCATCTATCCCCCTCACTCGGCTCGCTCGCTTCCGCGTCTCAAGGCCATTATAGATGATACGCAGGCCGCAGTGGCCCTGGCAACGGCCAGAGAGCAAGCTGACATTCTGCACAGATTTGGTCATCTGAGCGAATTGCAACGTTTGGCCTGGCTGGCCACGGACGATCTTCCTGTTGATCTGGATCAGGACTGGAAGAAGCCGGGGCTGACCAACAATGACCTGGCCTTTCTACAGTATACTTCCGGTTCGACTGCTGCTCCGAAAGGGGTGATGGTCAGTCATGGAAACCTGCTGTATAACTCACGAGAGATTGGCGCTCAGATGAAACTGAGTGAGAGAGATCGGGGTGTCTCCTGGTTGCCCATATTTCATGATCTGGGATTGATTATGGGGATTCTCCAACCTCTCTATGCTGGCTACCACACGGTACTCATGCCACCGACCGCTTTTCTGCAATACCCGTTGCGCTGGCTACAGGCCCTCTCAGATTATCGAGCGACGGTGAGTTATGCTCCCAACTTTGCCTACGAGCTTTGCTTGCGGCGCGTTGGTCCTGCTGACCGCGCTCGACTTGATTTGAGTCACTGGCAGATAGCCCTGAATGGGGCCGAACCTGTGCGCTACGATACGTTGAACAATTTTGCCGAGACCTTCGCAGACTGTGGTTTCCACGCGGATGCCTTTATGCCTGCCTATGGTCTGGCTGAAGCAACGCTCCTGGTCAGTGGGGTGAAACGCCGTAGCGGGGTCGTGGTAAAGCATGTTGACAGGACCCTGTTAGAGCAGCACCGGGTTGCGGACGCTCTACCCGATGCTCAATCTGCTCAAACCCTGGTCGGCTGTGGGACAGTTACTCCTACACAACGAGTTATCGTCGTTGATCCTGAGGCGCTGACACGCTGTCAACCCGCTGAGATCGGCGAATTGTGGATCGCGGGAGGCAGCGTAGCACAGGGCTACTTTGGCAAGCAAGAGGCCACGAAGGATACCTTTCACGCCTGGACGACGGATACGCATGAGGGTCCGTTCCTGCGCTCAGGAGATCTGGGCTTTCTCCAGGACGGTGAGGTGTTTATTACGGGTCGTCTGAAGGATCTGATCATTATCAAAGGGCGCAACCACTATCCTCAGGACATTGAGTATACCGTCGAACAGAGTTCGCCGATTGTGCGTCCTGGCTGCGTGATTGCCTTCTCACATGAGGTCGAAAGCGAGGAACGGCTGGTCGTTGTGGCGGAGATCCGGCTTCCCCAAAGCGGTCTTGAACCGGGCGAAGCCACTCAGATGGTGGATGAAGCTCTGAAAGCTATGCGTCGAAATATCGCGGAGGCGCATGAAATAACGGTTGACCAGGTGAAGCTGGTAAAAGTGGGCGAGATACCCAAAACGTCCAGTGGAAAATTGCAGCGTCAGACCTGCCGTATGCACTTTCTAGCAGGGAGCCTGCGGGATTGGGAGGAAACACATGCCTGATGGCGAGATGATTCATCTCTGGTTAAAGACAAAATTGGCCGAGTTACTCTCGGTTGAGCCAGATGCTATAGACATCAACGAACCGTTCGCAAATTATGGGCTGGGTTCAGCCGATGCGGTGGGACTATCTGGCGAGCTTGGGGAGTGGTTGGATCAGGAACTTTCTCCCACGATCCTTTTTGCTTACCCCACTATCGCGGTGTTAGCCACTTACCTGGCGCAGGGCGAAAGTGACGCAAACAACTCGTCCACGTCGTCAGCGGACCTGTCAGTGGAACGCTTGTCGGTACAGAATGAACCCATCGCAATTATTGGTATGGGCTGTCGCTTTCCGGGGGGAGCCGATACGCCTGAACGCTTCTGGGAACTTCTGAAGAGTGGCTTTGATGCCATTTCTGAAGTGCCTGCCGCTCGCTGGGATGTAGATGCGTTCTATAGTCCCGATCCAGATGCACCTGGTAAGATGTATTCGCGCTCTGGCGGTTTTCTGGGAGACCTGGATCGCTTTGATGCTGCCTTCTTTGGCATTTCGCCGCGCGAAGCTCTGAGAATGCATCCGCAACAACGCTTGCTGCTCGAAGTCGCCTGGGAGGCTTTAGAGAACGCTGGCCAGTCGGTAACATCCCTGGCAGGGAGCCAGACAGGTGTCTTTATTGGCTTTATGAACACCCAGGATTACGCCCAACTGCAATTTCAGACTGGCGACCGGGCCTATATGGATGATCCTTACTATGGTATTGGAACCTCTTCCAGTATTACATCGGGTCGTCTCTCGTATCTCTTTGACTTTCAGGGACCGAACCTGACCGTTGATACGGCCTGCTCGTCCTCGCTGGTGGCAACTCACCTGGCCTGTCAGAGTCTCCACTCTGGCGAGTCTAATCTCGCTCTTGTTGGCGGTATCAATACCAATCTCTTGCCTGAGAATGTGGTGAATGCCTGCAAAATGGGGATGCTTTCGCACCAGGGACGCTGTCACACGTTTGACGCCAGTGCCGATGGTTTTGTGATCGGCGAGGGCTGCGGCGTGGTTGTGCTCAAACGCCTCTCTGATGCGCAGGCCGATCAGGATACGATCCTGGCCGTCATTCGTGGCTCAGCCACCAATCAGGATGGTCAGAGCAATGGCCTGACCGCTCCGAGCAAACTCGCTCAGGAGGCCGTGATTAGACAGGCGCTGGCCCATGCCAGAATTGATCCGTTGCGCGTAAGCTACGTTGAAGCACATGGTTCGGCAACCTCGCTGGGCGATCCCATCGAGATCGGTGCTCTGGCTGCAACTCTTGGGCAGTCACGTACATCCGAGCAGCCTCTGATGATTGGCTCCGTGAAAACGAACATCGGTCACCTGGCGGGGGCGGCTGGCATCGCCGGACTGATCAAGACGGTGCTCGCTTTGACGCATAAAGAGATCCCCCCACATCTGCACTTCAAAGAGCCAAATCCATACATCCACTGGAATGCATGCCCGGTCGTCATTCCAACAAGCTGTATGCCCTGGCCTGAGCAGGAAAGCGCACGAGTCGCAGGGGTAAGCTCCTTTGGCTGGTCCGGGACCAATGCCCATCTTTTACTTGAAGAGGCTCCCGAAACTGGCACAAAATGCCAGTCTCATAGAAAACAGTCTCTCCTGACGCTTTCCGCCAAGACCGCTTCGGCCCTTGAGCGCGTCACCGATAATCTGCTGCTCTATCTCAAGCAGCACTCAGAGGCCAATCTCGCCGATGTCGCCTATACCTATCAGACTGGTCGCGCCCTCCTCTCGCATCGCCGCACGCTTGTGTGCGAGAACGTTGAGGATGCCATCGCCGCGCTGGAGAATCCAGCGGGGGAGCGCGTGCTGACAGGTGTATCGAAAGAAAAACACCGGTCGCTCGCCTTCCTGTTGCCAGGTACCTGCTCGCATGAAGTTGACATAATAGAGGAGCTATGTCTGCAAGAGCCGCTCTTTCGCGAATGTGTTGAGACCTGTTCTCGTCTGTTAGAGACTTACGTGGGCATTGACCTGCGAGCAGCTATCACAAGGGCCTCCACTGGTCTGACTGCTAATGAGTGTGCTGCCCATCAACCGGCATTGACTCAGCTCATGACCTTTGTGATTGATTACGCCCTTGCCAGACTGCTGATGTCGTGGGGTCTTCGTCCTGACGCTCTGGTGGGATCGGGCGTTGGCAGCTATGTCGTGGCCTGTCTGGCGGGTGTCTTCACGCTGGAAGAGGCAATGGCATTGGCTGCATATGGCGAAGAGATTACCACTGAACAGGCGGCGAACGTTCTACCACTGCACACGTTGCCGGAACCACAGATTTCCTGTCTATCGAACATGACGGGTACATGGATGACACCGGCCCAGGCAACCGATCCGAACCGCTGGATAGAGGAGATGCGTCGGCCTTCATTTTGCGGATCGGGCGCAGAGGTGCTTTTACAGGGATCGGAGCGTGTATTCCTGGAAGTTGGGATCGGGCAGCAGCTCGGTTCTATCCTGAAACAGCACTCCCATCATGATAGTCAGCGACTTCCCTTCATCTTTGCATGCTGGCCGAATACTCAGTCTGAACAGTCGGATAGCCCACTCCTGACAACTCTGGCTGAGCTCTGGCTGGCCGGTGTTTCGATAGACTGGCAGGGCTTCTCTGCTCACGAACAGCATACGCATATCGTGCTGCCTACCTATCCTTTTGAGCGTCTGCGCTACTGGATTGAGACGCGCCGACCTGCGAAGAAGGGAGCGACAACTTCCACCGGTCTGGACACTGCATTTTCGGAGTTGAAGCGCGAGAAGACCAGCGATTGGCTCTACTTCCCAGGCTGGAAGTCCTCTCGCCCTCACGAGCCACTGACGTGCTTGAATTGTCTGAGTGAGACGACTGGCTGGCTCTTTTTGCTGGATGATTGCGGCGTCGGCGCTGAGCTTATAGCGCAACTGCGTCTGCATCAACCAAACATCATCGCTGTTCGTGCGGGCCAGGTGTTTCGTAGGGACGCGGAGGGAAGTTATACGATCCATCCCACGAGACCTCTCCACTACGAGACGATGTTTAAGGAGCTGCGCACCAGAGGGTACAAAGAGATCCATATCGTTCACATGTGGACTCTCACTAATGCAGAAAACGCTTCGCAAACCTGCGCTGCCGGTGGATTTGAAACGGAGATACAGCAAGGGTTTTACAGCGTGCTGACCCTGGTGCAGGCGCTTGAGCATCTTTCATTTGATGCCTGTCATATCGCGCTTGTCTCCAATGACCTGCACAGTGTACATGACGACGAGGCTATCGAGCCAGAGAAAGCCATGCTGCTGGGTCCCTGTCTGACGATCCCTTTTGAGTATCCAGATATCACCTGTCGCAGCATTGATGTACAGCTTGCGACGACAGATGTTGAACAGAGCGAGGCGGTTCTCTCTCATTTGCTGGGAGAGATTACTTCCTCAGCGCACGAGGCCATCGTTGCCTTACGGGGCAACCATCGCTGGCTACCGTCTGTAGAGCGCTGCGAGCCAGAGGAGCAGGTAGATGCACCCCAGACTTTGCGGGAAAGGGGAGTCTATCTAATCACCGGCGGATTTGGCGGCATCGGGCTTGCCATGGCCGAGTATCTCGCTCGTACTGTTCAGGCAAGACTTGTGCTGGTCGGTCGTTCGGCCCTCCCGCCACGTGAGGAATGGTCGGGTCTGGTTGCCACCCTGGCGGAAGAGGATCGTCTGGGACGCCAACTGCATGCCATCCAACGGATGGAGGCGGCAGGAGCGCAGGTTCTGACTCTGTGCGCAGATGTGACCTCTGAGGCGCAGATGCAGCATGTACTCGATCAGACAATTGCCGAATTTGGCGAATTGCACGGAGTTCTGCATGCAGCCGGTATTCCCGGTATAGGGCTGCTGCAATTGAAAACTGTGGAGCAGGCGGCGAAGGTTCTAGCCCCTAAAGTACAGGGAACCCTGGTGCTTGATAAAATCCTGGCTCCCTACGAACTGGATTTTCTGGCCCTGTTCTCCTCGGTTACGACTACGACAGGTGGTGGTCCTGGCCAGACGGATTATATCGCGGCCAACGCTTTTCTGGATGCCTATGCCGAACGCAACTGGAAGCGGCATGGACGGACCATTGTCATCAATTGGGGTGAGTGGCAATGGAATGCCTGGGAAGAGGGTCTCACCGGCTACAACAATGAGACTCAGGTTTTCTTCAAAGAACATCGCCAACACTTTGGGATCACTTTCGCGGAGGGAACTGAGGTATTCGAGCGTGTCCTGGCCACCAGGCTGCCGCGTGTCCTTGTTTCCACGCAGGATATGCAGAAATTTACCGAATTTCTGACATCGCTCACCGTCACCAATCTGGGAACCAGTGCACAACCGACAAGCAAGGCCCGGCCCGTTTATCCCCGGCCCGCGCTCGCCAGTTCGTACACGCCTCCCAGAACCAGGCTGGAACAAACCATCGTCGATCTCTGGGAAGAGCTTCTAGGAATTGTACCGGTAGGTACTCAAGACAATTTCTTTGAACTGGGAGGCAATTCCCTGGTGGGAATTAACCTCGTCGCCCGTTTAAGAAAAACCTTACAACTGGACACCTTTCCCGCTCACATTCTGTATGAAGCTCCATCCATTAGTGATATAGCTCAGTATATAGAGCAAGGTCAAAAGTTTGTCGTTATCAAAGAAAGGCAGGAACGCGGAGAGAAACGTAGAGCAGGTCTAACACAACGTTTGGACACCATGAGACGAAGAAAGTAGAGAAAAAAGATGACACACAACAAGCAATATGACGACCCTAAATATGATACAGCTCTGGCTCTGATCGGCATGTCCGGGCGTTTCCCAGGAGCCAATTCCGTTGAACAATTGTGGGAAAATGTCGCGGGTGGCATTCACTCGATTCACTTCTTTACTGATGAGGAGTTGTTGGAGAGCGGTGAGTCTCCAGAAAGACTAAACGACCCCGACTATGTAAAGGCTGGCTCTGTCCTGGAAGGCCTTGACCTTTTTGATGCTTCCTTCTTTGGCTTCACTCCACGTGAAATCGAGGTTATGGACCCTCAGCAGCGTCTTTTTCTGGAATGCTCCTGGGAAGCACTGGAGATGACGGGCCACCTGACTGGCAAGTACGATGGCATGATTGGCGTCTTCGGTGGGTCTGCGATGAGCGCGTACCTGCTGAACAGCATTTATCATAGTCCAGAGGCAGCCAGTAGCATTTCACCGTTTCTGGCTTCGTTAGGCAATGATAAGGACTCGCTGGCCACACGCGTTTCGTACAAGCTCAATCTCAAAGGACCGAGCGTGGCTGTGCAAACATACTGCTCGACCTCCCTGGTGGCGGTGCATATGGCCTGCCAGAGTCTGATCAACTTTGAGTGCGATATTGCTCTGGCCGGGGGTGTGGCTATCAATATTCCTCAGGCACGCGGCTATATGTATGAGGAGGGCAGCATCGTTTCTCCGGATGGCTACTGCCGCACCTTCGATGCCAAAGCTGGCGGCAGTGTTCTGACCAATGGGGTAGGTGTTGTGGCCATTAAACGCTTCCGCGAAGCTGTTGAGGATGGCGACTTTATCTACGCGATTATTCGCGGATCAGCCACGAATAACGATGGCTCGCAGCGTGTGAGCTACACGGCTCCGGGTCTGGATGGTCAGTCGGGTGTGATGGCCGAGGCTATGGCGAGCGCGGGCGTCGATCCAGAGACTGTCTCGTATGTAGAAGCCCATGGGACCGCGACCGAACTGGGAGACGCTGTCGAGGTTGCCGCGATGATCAAGGCTTTCCGCTCAGGATCACAAACGCAGAAGAAGGGCTACTGTGCTATCGGCTCGGTCAAACCAAACATCGGACACCTGGACCGAGCATCGGGCGTCACGGGTCTGATTAAAGCCAGCCTATCGCTGCAACATCGCCTGCTGACACCCAGCTTGAACTACGAGGAACCCAACATGGACCTCGACCTGGCGAACAGTCCGTTTTTTGTCAATACGGTTCTCTCTCCCTGGCCTGACACGCTTCTGCCACGCCGCGCAGGCGTCAACTCTTTCGGCGTAGGTGGCTCTAACGCACACGTCGTCCTGGAAGAGGCCCCGGAACGCGAAGAGGGCAGCCCTTCACGACCCTGGCAAATGCTGCTTCTCTCCACCAAGACGGAGACTGCTCTGGAACTGGCGACCAGTAACCTGGCTGCCACTCTTAGAGAGCACCCGGAACACTCGCTGGCCGATACTGCCTATACCTTGCAGGCCGGTCGCTCCGTTTTCAACCATCGTCGGGCCGTCATCTGCCAGGATAACGCGAGCGCCCTGGCGGCTATGGAAGATCCTTCTTCCACGCGGTCGATCACGCTTCACGATGCACATAAAGATCGCGAAGTTGCCTTCCTGTTCCCCGGCGTGGGTGAGCAATATATTGGCATGGCCCACGATCTCTATACCAATGAAGCACGTTTTCGCGAGACGATCGATCAGTGCTGCGAGTTTTTGCGCACAAATCTAAACGTGGATCTGCAAACGCTGCTGACCTCCGAGCGCGAGGCATCTGCTGCGCCCGCTGGCAAGATCGACTTTCGTGCCATGCTTAAGCAGGGGACGCAGACCTCTTCTGAGGAGTCCGATCAACTCAAACAGACGGCTATTGCCCAGCCCGCTGTCTTTATCATTGAGTACGCACTGGCCCAGGTGCTGCTGGAATGGGGCATTCGTCCTCAGGCCATGCTGGGGTACAGCGTTGGTGAGTATGTTGCGGCCTGTCTGGCGGGAGTGCTCTCGCTGGAAGATGCCCTGACCGTCGTTGCCCGTCGCGCTCAGATGATCACCGAGCAGCCCGAAGGGGTAATGCTGATCGTGGCCCAGCCAGAGGAGGCTGTACATACCTACCTGACCGACCAGATCTCGCTGGCAATCGTCAATGGTCCAAACGCCTGCGTCCTGGCGGGTCCGGCGGAGGCTATCGAGTCCCTGGAATTGCGTCTGGAAGAGCAGGAAATTCCCTGCCGCCGTGTGGAAACAACTCACGCCTTCCATTCAACGATGCTGCAAAACGTCTGTGAGCCGCTGACAGCTTTGATGAAGACCATTCCGTTGCATACGCCGCAGATCCCGTACATCTCGAATGTTACAGGCACCTGGATTACCGATGAGCAGGCAACCGACCCGACGTACTGGGCGCAGCATATGTGCCAGACCGTCTACTTTGCTCAGGGTATTGAGGCGCTGTTACAAAAACCGGAACGCGCCATCCTGGAAGTGGGTATGGGACAATCGCTTTCGTCGTTTGTCAAACAGCATCCGGCCAGCGTGCGTGAGAACTGGCATACGATCCTGCCGCTGCTTCCCGCGCTCAACGATCGCCAGCCCGACTACGCGTTACTGCTCACGACGATTGGTAGACTCTGGCTTGCCGGGGTGAACGTGGACTGGTCTGGCTTTTATGCCCATGAGCGCCGACTCAAAGTGATCCTGCCGACCTACCCCTTTGAGCGCAAGAGCTACTGGCTGGGACCCGAAAAGTACCGCCCAACTCAGGCCCACCTGGCGAACTTTATGGATGATGAGAATGGCGAGCCAGAACGCCTGGCTAAAGTGGCCGATTGGCACTATCTGCCAACCTGGAAGAAGTCACTGCCCAGACAGGAGAATGCCGCCAGTACCTACCTGGCAAGCGGCAAGCCCTGGCTCATTTTTGCCGATGAGCATGGTGTCAGTGCGGGCATTATCCAGACTCTTGAAGAGAAGGACCAGCAGGTTATCACAATCACACTCGGCGATGGCTTTGACAAAGAGAGTGATTTTGCCTACAGCGTCCATCCCGATAAGCGCGAAGACTATGAGCGCGTCCTTACCGAGTTGCGCGACCAGGATCGCATACCGGATAAGATCGTGCACTGCTGGACACTTACCACGGAGCCGAGTGTCGCACTGAGCCAGGAACTGGTTGACCAGTCGATGGAGCTGGGCTTCTACAGCTTGCTCAATCTCGTGCAGTCGTTGGGTACGCTGGGCATGGATACCTGCGATATCAGCATCGTCACAAACTACCTCCAGAATATCTCTGGTAGCGAAATTGTGTGTCCCGAAAAAGCCCTGATCACCGGTTTCAGCCTGGTTGTACCGCAGGAATTTGTCTCCATCCGTGTGCGCAATATCGATGTCATCCTGCAAGAGGTCGCGCAGGCCGGGAAGAGTTCACTGGGTCTGCTAGTAGAGGAACTGGCGACCGCACCGACTGACCCCATCATCGCCTTCCGTGGCAATAGTCGCTGGATACAGGCCTTTGAGCAGACACCGCTGGATATGAAGGATATCTCACATCCAGATATGCCTCTTAAAGAAGATGGCGTCTACCTCGTCACTGGCGGTATGGGCGGCATCGGTCTGGGCATGGCGGAACGTCTGGCCCGTACAGCGCCTCGTGCTCGTATGATCCTGCTAGGCCGTTCTGGTATGCCACCGCGTGAGGAATGGGGAAAGCTGAGTGAAACGCACGACGAGACGGATACGCATCTGGGCAGACAACTGACCACTATCCGCCATATGGAAGAAGATCTCGGCGCACAGGTTTACCCCATGCGCGGCGATGTCACCGACGAGGAGCAGATGCGAGCGGTCATCGCAGAGATTATAGCAACTCACGGTCATCTGGATGGCGTCATCCATGCAGCCGGTGTACCGGGTGTCGGCATGATGCAGTTGAAGACGCGTGAGCATATCGAGGGCGTCTTTGCTCCAAAGGTCAGAGGAACGGTCATTCTGGACCACGTGCTCGCGGACGTGCCGATCGACTTCATTGTCTTCTTCTCCTCCGTTACCTCGGCCATCGGTGGTGGCCCTGGTCAGGTGGACTACTGTTCGGCCAACGCGTTTATGGATGTTTACGCTCAGCGCAACGCCAATCGACTCGACCGCAAGACGATTACGGTCAACTGGGGTGAGTGGCTCTGGAACGCCTGGGAGTCTGGCCTTGAGGGCTACGACAAAGAGACTCAGGCACACTTCAGAGCACATCGTAAAGAGTTCGGTATCACCTTTGAAGAGGGCAGTGACGCGCTACTGCGCATCATGGGACAGCAGATACCGCAGATGTACGTCTCGTCCCAGGAGTTCCAGAAGGTGCTCAGAAATTCCAGAGCGTTCTCTGCCGCCACGATGATCGAGGGAGCGGAGAAGAAATGGAAGAGTCAGCAGAAACATCCACGTCCATCGCTGGCCAGTTCCTATGTTGTGCCTAGAAATGAGACAGAGCAGACGATTGCCTCGCTCTGGGAGCTGTTACTGGGCATTGAGCCTGTTGGCATCTATGACAACTTCTTTGAACTGGGCGGCAACTCGCTGCTGGGCATTGATCTGATGTCCCGTATGAGAAAGGCGCTCCAGCTACAAACGCTTCCCAGCTATGTGCTTTACGAGGCTCCTACCGTCAGTACCCTGGCGGAATACATCGAGAAGAGTAAAGCCCCGGCGACGGAAGAAAAACTGGACGATCGTAGCGCCAGGCGCAGAGAGAGTCTGCAACAGCGCGTACACGTAGGGGACTAAGTCGGATAGAGCAAGTAGCTAAGGCAAGTAGCTAAGGAAGGAAGGACGATAATGAACAATTTATATTCTCCCGAATACAGTACATCATTGGCTATTGTGGGCATGGCCGGACGCTTTCCGGGAGCCAGTACACTTGAGGGCTTCTGGCAGAATATTGCCAATCGGGTAAGTTCCATTCAGCAGTATTCTGATGAAGAACTCCTGGCGGCAGGAGTCAAACCAGAGGACCTGTACCAGCCAAACTATGTCAAAGCCGGTACCGTTTTAGAGAATATTGAGAACTTCGATACGTCCTTCTTTGGTTTCAGCCAGCGTGACGCCGAGATTCTGGACCCACAATTTCGGATTTTTCTGGAATGTGTCTGGGAAGCTCTGGAAGTGGCGGGCTATGATCTCGCCACGTATAAGGGCCTGATCGGCGTTTTCGCTGGCGCTGGCTACAAAAACTACCTGATGCATCACATTCAAAAGACGCCCTCGCTGGAGAAAACAGTTGGGGAGTTTCAGATAGGTCTGGCCGAGGAAGCGGATGTACTGGCGACTATGATCTCGTACAAGCTCAATTTGAAGGGACCAAGCGTCTCCGTACAGTCTTACTGCTCGACCTCGCTGGTGGCAACCCACCTGGCCTGTCAGAGTCTACTCAACTACGAATGTGATATTGCGGTAGCCGGAGGGGTTGCGTTAAACACCTTGCAGAAGAAAGGCTACTTCTTTGAAGAAGGGAGGATTGTCTCAGCGGACGGAACCTGTCGGCCCTTTGATGCCGACGCGCATGGCAGTGTGTTGGGCAATGGGTCAGCGGTCGTCGCGCTCAAACGTCTGAAGGATGCCCTTGACGACGGCGATCAAATCTACTCCATTGTACGCGGGTCAGCCATGAATAACGATGGCAACCAGCGGGTCAGCTATACCGCTCCCGGTCTGGATGGCCAGGCCACGGTCATCGCCAGCGCCATGAGCTACGCGGGCATCAAACCTGAGACGGTTAGCTATATTGAGGCCAACGGCACAGGTACCCGTCTGGGTGACGCGATTGAACTGGCTGCGTTGAACAAGGCCTTCGCTAAAACCCACAAGGAGCAGTTTTGCGCCATTGGGGCCTTGAAACCGAACATTGGCCATCTGGATCGAGCTTCGGGCGTGGCGGGTCTGATCAGAACCACGCTGGCGATGAACCATCGCCAGTTGCCCCCCAGTTTGCATTATGAGCATCCTAATCCAGAAGTGGACCTGACGCACAGTCCCTTTTATATCAACACTAAGCTGATCCCCTGGTCGGAGCAGCGGACGCCACGCCGCGCCGGTATCAATTCCTTTGGTCTGGGTGGCACGAACGTCCATCTGGTGCTGGAGGAAGCGCCGGAGCGCGAGCCGGGGAGTCCTTCACGAACCTGGCAGATACTTCCCGTCTCAGCGAAATCTGAGTGGTCTCTGCGTACCGCCAGTGCCAATCTGGCCGCTCACCTCAAAGAGCATCCTGAGCAGGATATCGCCGACGTGGCCTATACCCTTCAGGTTGGTCGGAGCGCCTTCAGCTATCGACAGTTTGTCATCGCACGCACGACGGACGAGGCACAGGTTTCCCTGGAACAACAACAAACGTCCATGATCCACCAGGAGCATCGCGATCGTCGAGTGGCCTTTCTCTTTCCTGATGGCGATCCACAGTTTATCAGGCTCGCAGGCAAGCTCTGTGCGCAAGAGCCTGAGTTTGGCAAGCTAGTCGCCAGATGTTGCGAGTTTTTGTGCACAAACCTGAACCTGGACCTCCAGGAGCTATTCGCATCGGACGTGGATGAGGTCGATATAGCCGTGTGTCTTAAGCAGCGTGAGATTGCTCGTCCAGCCATGTTTATCGTCGCATATGCCCTGGCTCAAGTGCTGATCGCGTGTAATATTCGTCCTCAGGCGATGCTCGGGTATGGCGTTGGAGAGTATGTCGCGGCCTGCGTGGCCGGAGCGCTTTCACTGGAAGATGCCTTGACGATCGTAACACGTCAGGCAAATCCTGAGGCTGAGAAAGCATCTGCTCGGCCGCGAAGCATCAAGTTGCAGGCACCGGGCATTCCCTTGATCGCCAGCGCGACGGGCACCTGGACGACTCGCGAACAGATAGCCGACACCGCTGCATGGCTGCGGCAAGCGGGTCAGACAGCCTCTTTAGAGAATAGTCTAACCACGCTTTTACAGGATGCGGAACTGGTTCTTTTAGAGATAGGAACCGAGCAGACGCTCGGCTCTGCGATCAGGCAAAACCCGGCCTGTACAGCCGAACGGCAGATGCAGTTGCTCTCTTTCTCGCCGCGCTATACAGACCAGGCCGCGCTCCTCTGGGTACTTGGATCACTGTGGCAGGCGGGCGTGACGATCGATTGGCCGCAATTATCTTCCTCCGAGCGTCGTCTGCGCGTAGAATTGCCCACCTATCCTTTTGAGCGTCACCTTTGCTGGATCGATGATCCCTCGAATCGTGTGGCTATGCAGCGCCATGTGGCAACTACTCAGAAGGAAGCGGATATTGCGAACTGGTTTTATCTGCCATACTGGGAACCCATTCTCCCGCCAATGGTGCTGCCACAGGCACAACAGCCGTCAACGCAACGACCGTACCTGATTTTCGCGGACGCAGCCGGGATGGGTACGCGCATTGCACAGAGACTTGAAGACGCGGGACGCTCCGTCGTTCTGATCGAGCCAGGCAATACTTTCGCTCGTCAGGATGCAAAGCACTATACGCTCAGACCGGACATGAGCGAGGATTACCTCACGCTCTTTCAAGAACTGAACGACGTGCCTGAAACCATCCTGCACTGCTGGAATCTCACGCCGGACGGAGCTGACGAGCACTCTGAAGTGGACCTGGAGACAGGCTTTACCAGCCTGCTCAGTCTAGCCAGAGCCATTGGCTCGTCTATCTATGACGCGGATACGCGCCTGATCATTCTCTCGAACCACGTTCAGACGGTGACGGGTCAGGAGCTGCCATGGCCGGCGAAAGCGCCAGTTCTGGCCGCCTGCAAAGTTATTGCCCAGGAATATCCATCTATTGCCTGCCAGAGTATCGATCTGAGCAACCTGGCAACTACGAGCCGGGCCAGTGCTCTTCTGGTGGAAGATCTGACGGCGGAATGTCTGATGGACTCCGCTGAACGGGTGGTGGCATATCGCGGCAACACGCGCTGGGGACAGCGTCACCTGCCAGCACCGCTCACTCAGCCGGAAAAAGCTGCTTCACCCTTGCGCCACAGAGGTGTCTACCTGCTTATCGGTGGGTTAACAGAGATGGGTCTGATGCTGGCCGAGCACATGGTCACAGAGCAGCAGGCCAGAGTAGTGCTGATCGACGAGGCTGCCTTTCCAGCGACCTCCCGGTGGTCCGAATGGCTCGAAAATCATCCCTCGGACGATCTGGTGAGTCAGGCAATCCAGCGCTTGCAGGCGTTGGAGGCCAGGAAATCGCAGATACAGATCATGCAGGCAGAACTCACCGATGCCGGACAGCTCAAGCAGATCATCGAGCAGGTGAGTGAGCAGCATGGAGCGGTGCATGGCGTTCTCTACCTGGTCAATGGCGCGGATTTCCAGACCATCCAGGACATTGACCTGACCGACTACACACGTCGCGTTCGCACGAAGATGCAGGGTCTCAAGGCACTGGCACAGGCCTTGCAAGATGTACCGCTGGACTTCTGCCTCCTGTTCTCATCGCTCACAGGAGTTCTGGGTGGTCTGGGCTGTACGACCGATGCCGCGCTCAGCACTCTGACGGATGCCTTTGCTTACAGGCAGAATCAGAGTTCAGCAACTCCCTGGCTCAGCGTTGACTGGGACCCCTGGTACACGCAGGAGAATGAGCAGCAATTCAGAGGTACGACCCTCGCCAGACACATGATCTTACCTGAAGAGGGAATGGACGCGCTCTCACGCGTTCTCCTTGCCAGTCGGTGGCCAAACATCGTCGCCTCGACGGGCAATCTGCACGAGCGTATGCGCCAGTGGATAACGCCGAGCAGCACTCAGAACGAGGCGGCTTCTCAGAACAGCGCAAGACGAGAGGTTTCAACGGAGTATGTCGCTCCGACCAATCCCACGGAACAAAAGATCGTTGAGATCTGGCAACTGCTGCTGGGACTGGAACAGATCGGTATTCATGATAATTTCTTTGAACTGCACGGGCATTCACTGCTCGGAATGCAGCTTATCTCACGACTCAGACAGGTTTTTCAGGTCAATATTCCTCTGACTCGCCTGTTTGAAGGCCCTACCGTGGCCGAACTGGCCGCAGTAGTCGAAGCCCTGATTATCGCGGAAATTGAACAGCTTGATGAAGAAGAGGCGCAACTGCTTGTTTAAGAGCACCATCTGCTCGCACACAGGCATAGATATCTGATGAATTCAGAGAAGGAGAAAAAGAGCATGCGTATTCAAACCGTAGGAGTCGTCGGAGCGGGCGTCATGGGCGTTGGTGTCGCTCAAAGCCTCGCCCAGGCGGGATACAGAGTTATTCTGATTGACATCTCTGAGGACATTCTTGAACACGCCAGGGCAGAGATCACCAAAAACATCCGCTTCCAGCGCATGTGGAACAAGAAACCGGGTCAGGAGAGCGCAGAGGAGATCATGAAACGCATCGCCTTTACGCAGGAGTATGGCCAGTTCACGGATGTAGATTTTGTGATCGAGAATGCCACAGAAAAATGGGACATCAAACGGGAGATCTACAAGCAGATAGACGCGATCTGTCCAGCAGAGGTCATCTTCGCCGTCAACACCTCTGCCATCTCGATCACTCGCGTCGGTTCCGTTACGAAGCGGCCTGACAGAGTCATCGGCACTCATTTTATGAACCCGGTTCCCATGAAGAACACCGTTGAGGTCATTCGTGGATATCACACGTCGGAAGAGACCATCGCCGCCACGCAAGGGCTGCTGAACAGCATGGAGAAGAAGGGCATTGTCGTCAATGACATGCCGGGCTTTGTCTCCAACCGTGTCCTGATGCTGACCGTCAACGAGGCCGTCTACCTGGTTCAAGATCAGGTGGCTACAGCCGAGGAGGTCGATACCATCTTCAAGTCCTGCTTTGGACATCCCATGGGACCGCTGGAGACCGCCGATCTGATCGGTCTGGACACCATTCTCTACTCCGTCGATGTGCTCTACGAGAGCTACAACGACAGCAAATACCGGCCCTGCCCATTGCTCAAAAAGATGGTCGATGCCGGTTTGTATGGCCGCAAGAGCGGTCAGGGCTTTTACACCTATAAATAATGAAAGACCGTCATTTGCGATATACATCGAATAATACAAAGGAGAACCGAACCATGGATACGACAACCATTCAGACCAAGATCAGAGGCTTTTTAGCAACCTTCTTCCAGAACATCGAACTGGCAGACGATCAGGACATCTTCGCGTTAGGCTTCGTGAACTCGCTGTTCGCCATGCAACTCGTCCTTTTCGTGGAGAAAGAGTTCGATCTGAAGATTGAGGATGAAGACCTGGATATTGATAACTTTCGTTCGTTGAACGCCATCGCCGCTCTGGTTGAGCGCAAGTTAGCCACGAGAGTTTAGCTTAAGCGCAGACAGACGTGTGTTTGTCTGTTTGGGGTCGTGTACCTCTGGCTGTCCATGCTTGACGGCCAGAGGGCACCGACCACCATGCTAAGGGAGATCACATGAATATCGAGTTGACATCCCAACAGAAAAAAGATCAGGAGGCATTCCGAGCGTTTGTGCAGGAAGAGATCACTCCCTACGCCAACGCATATGACCAGGAGGAGATGACCCCTCCCGAACTCATTCGGAAGGTGGCCCGGATGGGATACCTGGGAGCACTCGCACCGGTCGAGTACGGCGGGAGTGACATGGACATGGTCACGTTCGGTCTACTGGCTGAAGAGTTAGGTCGGGGCTGCTCTTCGATCCGCAGCTTATTGACGGTTCACAGCATGGTCACTCACGCCATCCTCCGCTGGGGCAATCGTCAGCTCAAGGCGGCATGGCTGCCCAGGCTGGCAACGGGCGAGATCATCGGCGCGTTCGGTCTGAGCGAGCCACGGGCTGGTAGCGATGCCCAGAGCATCGAAACGACAGCCACCGCCGCTGGCAACGAATGCGTCCTGAACGGCACGAAAAAATGGACCACCTACGGTCAGATCGCCGACCTCTACCTGATTTTCGCCCGTTACGACGGTCAGGTCAGCGCCTTCCTGGTCGAAAGAAACACACCGGGCCTGACGGTCCAGCCGCTCAGTGGAATATTGGGGACGCGAGCCTCTATGCTGGCGGAATTGCACTTGAACGATTGCCATATTCCAAAAGAGCATCTCGTCGGTGGACGCGGCTTCGGCCTTGCCTCGGTGGCTACATCGGCATTGGACATCGGACGATACACGGTGGCCTGGGGCTGCGTGGGCATCGCTCAGGCATGCCTGGATGCCTCCCTGCGCTACACCAGTCAGCGCAAGCAATTTGGGGTCTATCTCAAAGAGCATCAGCTCATCCAGCAGATGATCACCAACATGCTGGTCAACACACAGGCCGCTCGTCTGCTGTGCTATCAGGCTGGCACGTTGAAAGAGGCCGGAGACCCTACGACGGTCATGGCGACGTGGACGGCGAAGTATTTTTCGTCGCTGGCGGCAAGTAGTGCGGCTCATGACGCGGTCCAGATCCACGGAGCAAACGGCTGTAGCAAAGAATACGACGTTCAACGCTACCTGAGAGATAGCGTGGTCATGGAGATCATCGAGGGTAGCACCCAGATTCAGCAAACAACGCTGGCCAGATACGCCTACCAGACCATGGCCGCCACCGGCATGTAATGCAATTTCAGATCCATGCAGAGGAGAACAGACATGATTGAACAGAGCAATCTACTCGAAAGCGAGCGGACAAAAAAGAAAACTATTAAATGCGTCGTCTGGGATCTGGACAACACATTGTGGCAGGGAGTACTCCTGGAAGATGGTCGGGTAACGCTGCGGGAAGAGGTCGTTGCCGCGCTCAAAGTGCTGGACAGTCGGGGCATTCTGCACTCGGTCGCCAGCAAAAACGATGAGGCAACCGCGCAGGCCATGCTGCAAGAACTGGGCATCAGTGACTACTTTCTCTACCCACAGATCAACTGGAATTCAAAAGCCTCGTCGATCCGCGAAGTGGCGAAATCAATCAACATCGGACTCGACACTATCGCCTTTGTCGATGACCAGGCGTTTGAGCGCGATGAGGTTGCGTTTGAGTTACCCGAAGTTTTGTGCATCGATGCCATCCATGCCGCACAGATTGTCGATCTGCCAGCGATGAATCCGCGCTTTATCACGGCTGACTCCGCAGCGCGTCGTTCCATGTATCAGGCGGATATCGAGCGCAACAAAGTTGAGAAAGACTTTATTGGTCCCAACGAAGAGTTTTTAGCCACCCTGAATATGGTTTTCACCATCAAAGCGGCGGGCGAGGACGATTTACAGCGGGCGGAAGAACTGACCGTACGGACCCATCAGTTGAACTCCACCGGCTACACCTACTCTTACGAAGAGTTGGACGCCATTCGCCAGTCGGACAAGCACAAACTTTATATCGCGGAACTCACCGACAAGTACGGAACCTATGGCAAGATCGGCCTGGCGCTGGTCGAGTGTCAGCAGGAGATCTGGACGCTCAAGTTGCTCCTCATGTCCTGTCGGGTGATGTCGCGCGGTGTAGGAACAGTGATGGTCAACTACATCATGGGACAGGCCAAAGAGCATGGAGCACAACGTTTACAGGCCGAATTTGTCAGCACCGACCGCAATCGCCTGATGCTCGTGACCTACCGTTTCGGCGGTTTTAAACAGGTTGGCCAGGACGGAAATCTCTTGATCCTGGAGAGCAATCTCAACCAGATCCAGGCATTTCCAGAGTACGTCAAAGTTTTAACGGAAGCATAAAGCAGCAAGGGAAGAGGGAGAATTGACAGTGCAAAATACAGCAATATGCCCGGCTATCGAGATAAACAATCTAAGCAAAATGTATCGCGTGCGCGGAAATAATAAATGGCTGACAGCGGTTGAACACATCAATCTCTCTATCCCGCGTGGCCAGGTCTTTGGCTTTCTCGGTACAAACGGAGCGGGCAAGACCACAACCATCAAGATGATCTGCGGTCTGATTATCCCAACGACCGGGGACATCCACCTGAACGGGTACGATGTTCTCCATCAGCGCAAGCAGGCCATGAAGCAGATCGGAGCAGTTCTGGAAGGAACCCGTAACATCTACTGGCGGCTCACGGCCCTGGAAAATGTTTTGTACTTTGGTCGTCTCAAAAACTTTACCGGCAAAAAGCTCAAAGCGGAGGCCGAGCGCCTGCTGAGCGAACTGGGCCTGTGGGAACGCCGCGATGATCCCATTCGGACCTTCTCGCGCGGCATGCAACAGAAAGTTGCCATCGCTTGTGCTCTGGTTGCTGATCCTCCCATCGTTCTGTTGGACGAGCCGACGCTGGGACTTGACGTGGAGGCTGCCTTCACCGTGAAAGAATGGATCAGGAAGCTCTCAAGTGAGCAGGACAGGACGATCATCCTGACGACGCACCAGTTGGATATGGCCGAGGAACTCTGTGATCGGGTCGCCATTATCCGTAAAGGGAAGCTCCTGACAGATCAGCCTCTCCCGGAACTGCTTACCATGCGCAAGGATCGCTACCTTATTCGCCTGAAAGGTCAACTGGAAGGTCAGCTTCTGGATCTGCCTGAGGGACTGACCCGCTCATATGAGAACGGTGAGACGCAGCTTACCGGCACGATTGAGAGTCAGGTTGAACTCTATCGCTTGATGGATCGCTTGCGTGATCTGGATCTGCCCCTGATCTCGGTAGCTCAGGTCGAACCCAACCTGGAAGAAGTCTTTATCCGCATGATTACCAAAGAAAGGCCAGGCACAAACCATGAGCTTCTCACTCATTCTGTACAATGAAGGCCGTAAACGCCTGCAAATCCTCTGGGATTACAAATCAAATCTCTTAACGCAGATCTTTATGATGGTCTTGATATTCGTGGGTGCAACCTTTCTGATTGGCGGTGGTCAATTCAGTGTTGCGCAGATTACCTCCATGTTGTTGGGATATACCGTCTGGTACTTTGCTCGCATCGTGATTATGACGACCAGCTCGGATATGCTTGGCGAGGCCCAGATTGGTACGCTGGAACAGATATACATGAGTCCGGCCCATCCTGCCTTGATCCTGCTGGCCCGTATGTTTGTGCTGCTCGTCATATCAGGGTTTATCGTTGTGCTGCCAACGCTGGTGATCGCGCTTCCATTAGGTATTCACTTTGCCTGGCACTGGGAGAGTCTGATCATCTTTGCCGTTACGCTGGCGGGTCTCTTCGGCTTCGCGCTGGCCCTGGCCGGGGCCGCGCTCGTTTTTAAGCAGATCGACTCGCTGGCCGACCTGATCCAGAATGTACTGCTCTTCCTGACAGGTTCGTTGTTGCCGATCACTCATTTTCCTGGCTGGCTGTTTGTCTTTGCCGAGTCGCTGCCCATTACGCAGGGCATTGCCATCTTGCGGTCGGTGGAGTTTCAGAACGAGTCCCTGGTGACCGCCTGGAGCAACCATAGTCTGCCCTTCTTGCTCATCAACTCGGCGCTCTATCTGGGCGCAGGCTTTCTAGTGTATACCTACTGCGAAAGACAGGCCAGGATGAAAGGCTCGTTGGGACAGTACTAGTTAGCTGCCTACCGTAAGCACAGAAAGGAGAGATGTGAATATGTTAACAAAAGATGCATCCGAGAAGCAGAACACGACTCTTTCGGCGGCCAAAAGGGCCTTGCTGGAGAAACGCTTACGCGGAGAGGCTATTCGCAACACTCCTGCTGTCGTTATTCCTAAACGGTCGGATGTGGAGTTTGCGCCAGCTACTTTTACGCAACAACGCCTCTGGTTTCTGGATCAGTTGGAGCCAGGAAGTACCACCTATAACGTTCCCATCGCGCTCCGTATCCGTGGTCAGTTTGAGGTTTCGGTACTGGAACAGGCCCTGAACGAGCTGCTGCGAAGACATGAGACCTGGCGCACGACCCTCGAAAGTCGCGATGGTCTGCTCATTCAGCATATTCACGAGTCCGGTTCGTTCGCGCTTTCCGTACAGGATGTGACTGCTCTGCCCGTCGCTGAGCGTGAGCGTGAAGCTATGAGCCTGATGAGCGAGCACGCGCAGATCCCCTTCAAACTGACCGAGGGTCCTCTGGTACGTGCCCTGATGGTAAAGCTTAACGAGACGGAGCACTGGCTTGTTCTGACGCAGCATCACAGCATCACTGATGGCTGGTCGGTGGGCATTATTCTCCACGAGATTACCGTGGTCTATGAGGCTCTGATGATGGGCAAACCTTCGCCACTCGCTGACTTACCGGTCCAGTATGCCGACTATGCCTGCTGGCAGCAGCAGACGCTAAGTGGTCAGGAACTGGAAAAGCAGCTTGAGTACTGGCGGCAGCAACTCGCAGACGCGCCGCCGCAGCTAGATTTGCCGACTCGCAAAGCACATGCGGACCAGCGAACTTCGCATGGCTCAACCCTTTTCTTTCATCTTACCAGAAAGTTGAGTGATGATCTCAGAGCACTCTGTCAGCGGGAGGGCGTGACCCCCTTTATGACATTTCTGGCCGCCTTCCAGCTCTTGCTGTACCGCTATACCGGACAGGATGAACTGGTCATTGGTACGAATGTCGCTAACCGGGTGCTGCCCGAATTGGAAGGGATCGCGGGCTACTTCACCAATCTGCTCATCTTGCGCACCGATCTGGCGGGAAATCCGACCTTTCGGGAACTGCTTGGTCGAGTTCGTGACGTATCCCTGGCGGCCTTTGCCCATCAGGAGGTGCCCTGTGAAAGAGCGGCGGCCCGTCCCTATGACTTGCAGGTACACTTTATTCTGCAAAACACGCCCACTCAGTCAAAGTCTGTTGCTGGCCTGAGTGCCGAGCGCATCGAGTTCGCTGGCAATACGGCCATCTGCGACCTGTTTCTGAATGTAGAGGACACGGAGGAGATCTCCTGTTTCTTCGAGTACAATACCGATCTGTTCGATGATGAGACCATTCAGCGTATGAGCACACATTTTCAGCATCTGCTGGAAGAATGTGCTCAGCATCCTGAGAGAAAGCTCTCGACATTTTCGCTGTTAAGCGCCGCTGAACGTCAGCAATTGCTTTTTGCATGGAATGACGCCAGGGCCGTTGAGCAACGGCGTGGCTGTATTCACGAACTCTTTGAAGAGCAGGCGGCTCGCACGCCACAGCACCCGGCTTTAGAGTCTGAGGGTACTGTGCTTACCTATCAAGAGTTAAATGCACGAGCCAATCAGGTCGCGCACTATCTGCGCACAGTTGGCGTCACGTCCGAGGTGACGGTGGGTCTGTGCCTGGAACGCTCGATCGATCTGATGGTTGGTATGTTGGGCATTGTGAAGGCCGGTGGATGTTATCTGCCCATCGATCCCGCGTACCCAGATGAGCGTTTACAGATGATCCTGTCCGACGCTCAGATGCCCGTTCTGTTGACGCACTCGACGCTCGCGCCTCGTTTCGCCGATCAGCAGAGCACTGTGCTCTGCCTGGATGCCAGACTGCCGCAACTGGCGGAAGTGCCGACGACAAACCCGGCTCATCTGACCACGGACGAGAACGCGGCCTATATCATCTACACGTCAGGCTCAACCGGCAAACCCAAGGGCGTGGTCATTTCCCATCGCTAACTAGTCAATCACAGTCTGGCACTGAGCAGAGAATTTGAGATGAGCGCGACTGACCGAGTACTCCAGTTCGCGTCCCTGAGCTTTGATGCCGCGGCTGAAGAGATCTATCCCACCTGGTTTAGCGGGGCAACACTGATACTGCGACCTGGCTATGCGCCCATTGGCGTGAGCGAGTTGCGTGACTTCATCGAGCAGAAAAAATTGACGCTGTTCCAGTTGCCGACCGCTTACTGGCATCAGTGGGTGGCACAACTCTCGCAGAACCCACTGCCACTGCCGAACTCGCTGCGTCTGATCTACGTGGGTGGTGAGCAGGTGCAACCAGAATTCTATCGTCAATGGCTGCAAGCTGTGGGGACAAAGGTTCGATGGAGCAACACCTATGGTCCGACCGAGGCCACGATTACGGCCATTATCTACAAAAATGACGGTTCACCTGAAACTGTTGAGGCACACGCTGACCTGGCTCCTATCGGTCTGCCGATGGCAAACGCCCAGGCGTATGTGCTGGATAGAGAACTTCAGCCGGTACCTCTGGGGGCCGTGGGTGAACTGTATCTGGGAGGCGAGGGACTGGCTCGCGGCTACCTGAAACGACCCGATCTCACCGCCGGGTCATTTATTCCCAATCCCTATGGTCAGTCGGGAGCGCGGATGTACCGTACAGGCGATCTGGTTCGCTACCTGGCCGATGGAAACCTTGTCTATATCGGACGGCGCGATCAGCAGGTAAAGGTGCGGGGCTATCGCATTGAACTGGGTGAGATCGAAGCGACACTGTTGCACTATCCGCAGATCCGCGAATGCGTGGTCATAGCCAGGGAAGACGTACCGGGAGATAAATATCTGGCTGCCTATATCGTTGGCAATCAGTCCCAGGACGCCGTGTCTGAGATTCGTCAGTTTTTAAGCGCACACCTGCCAAAGTATATGCTGCCCGCGAGCTACATCTTTCTGGACCGTTTTCCGGTCACAACCAGCGGGAAGATCAACCGTCAGGCTCTGCCGATACCCACTCACGAGCGGGACGCGGACATGGAAACGTATGTAGCGCCTCGCACGCCCGTTGAGAAGGTTCTCGTGGGTGCCTGGTCCGAGGTACTGGATGGTACACAGGTAGGAATATACGATGACTTCTTTGAAATCGGGGGACATTCGTTACGAGCCATTCAGCTTGTCGCACGTATCCAGGATGTGTTGTCCGTAGATCTGCCCCTACGTCATGTTTTTGAATATTCGACCGTTGCGAGTATGGCTGAGGCCATGCTTCAGGATGAAAGTCAACGCGAAACAATAAATACAGCAGCAGAATTGTTTTTGAGAGTTTCCAACTTATCGGATGAAGAGGTCGAGGCCTTACTGAACCAATAATGGCTTCTACCAGGAAAAGGAGCGAAAAGAGTATGAGCGAAACAATAGCAGCCAACCAGACCTGGGTAAAACAGATCCCTCAACCGCGTAGCCATGTGCGCCTCTTCTGTTTCCCCTATGCGGGTGGAGGCAGTTCAGGGTACTATCCGTGGGCCAGAGAGATCTCTTCAGAGATAGAGCTTTGCCTGGTCCAACTGCCTGGCAGAGAGGACCGCTGGCACGAAACGCCATTTACGCGTATGGAACCTCTGATTGAGGCCATGGCACAGGCCCTGGAGCCATATATGGATGTGCCCTTTGCTTTCTATGGACATAGCCTGGGAGCGTTAATCAGCTTTGAACTGGCTCGCTATCTGCGCCGCCAGCAAGCTCCTGAGCCGCTACGTCTGCTGGTGTCGGCCTGTCACGCGCCCCAGTTGCCCATGAGAGATGAGCCAATGAGCCAGTTGCCTGAGGCAGAATTTATTCAGGCCCTGCGGCGCTTTAATGGCACCCCGGAGTCAATTCTGCAAGATCCTGAAATGCTCAAGCTGCTTTTGCCGTTACTGCGTGCCGATCTCGCTTTGTATGAGACCTACACATACGTTCCTGAAGAACCGCTGAACCTGCCTGTTTCCGCCTATGGAGGACTGAACGATTTTCGCGCCACACGGGATGAGGTTGAGGCGTGGAAGACGCAAACGAAGGATGCCTTTATCTTCCGCATGTATGCCGGGGATCACTTCTTCATCAATACCAAAAGAAACGTTTTCTTGCAGGGCTTAGGTCAGGATCTAAATAAAAATATACCTGTTAGCACGCCACGACGTTAAAATGCGCCTGGTTATATAGGGAAGGAGATTATTCCGTGATACACAATACATCAAAGAGAAATCCAGGACTCTCCACGGAGAAGAAGGCCCTCTTAGAGAGGTTGAAGGCTCAAAAAGGCATCGCTTCCAATAGCGTCCCCTCCTTAAAACCTGTAGATCGTGAAGGCCAGGAGCTTTTTCCGCTCTCCTTCGCGCAGCAACGCCTCTGGCTGCTGGATCAACTCGATCCCAATACAACCGCCTATACGATTCCGCTGGTGTTGCGTCTGCGCGGGAATGTTCAGTATGAGGCGTTGAGGAACGCGCTCCAGGAGGTCATACAGCGACACGAAGCCCTGCGCACCGCCTTTATCGAGGTTGATGGCGTGCCCTGGCAGAAGGTTCTGCCCGCTGGAACGCTGACAATGCCGTTCGATGATCTGAGCGCATACGCTCTGGATGAGCGTAAGCAGCAGGCAAGACGCCTGATCGCGCAACAGGAGTCACAGCCCTTTGACCTCTCCACGGGTCCGTTGCTACGTGCCAGCTTGCTGCACATGAGCGAGGATGAGTATCTCTTCGCCATCACCATCCATCATATCGCGTTCGATGAGTGGTCGGTGGAGATATTCTTTCAGGAAATGCAGGCGTACTATGCCGCGTCTCTCACGGGAGAAACGGCGACCTTGTCCGCACTGCCAGTCCAGTATGTCGATTATGCTCACTGGCAGCGCGAGTGGTTACAGGGTGAGGTCCTTGAGAAACAACTTGATTACTGGAAAAAGCAGTTACAGGGACTCCCACCGCTGCTCCAGTTGCCCGCCGATCGACCGCGACCCGCCGTTCAGACATCTCACGGTGGTAGCTGCTCCTTCCAACTTGCACCCGAGCTGGTTGCTGATCTGAAGGCGCTGGGACAGCGGGAAGACGCAACTCTGTTTATGACCCTGCTGACCGCCTTTCAGGTCTGGCTGTGCCGTCATACGGAGCGGGAAGATATCGCGGTGGGCACACCAATCGCCAATCGTTCACACTCCGACCTGGATCGGCTGATCGGCTTCTTTGTCAATACGCTGGTCCTCCGTACCGATCTCGCGGGTAATCCCGACTTTCTGACGGCGCTCAGGAGCGTAAGAAATGTGACCCTGGAGGCCTTCAACTACCGGGAGGTGCCCTTTGAGATGGTGGTGGATGCCTTACAGCCGGAACGCAATCTGAGCTACTCACCTCTGTTTCAGGTGCTCTTTACGCTGCAAAGTGCGACAACACCTGCGAGTTCCTCGGCATCGTCAGCAGCAACCTTTACCAGTGAACAACTGGCAGGTGAGCAGAGCATGGCCAAGTTCGATCTCTCCCTGAAGTTGAGCGAAGAGGAAGAGCATGGTCAGACGGTTCTGACCGGAAACTTTGATTATAACAGCGATCTTTTTGACGCTGCGACCGTGGAACGCTTTGTCCAACGCTTTCTGCTGCTGCTCCAGGAGATCGTTAAACAGCCGGAGCAGGGCATTCGCGATCTGGCGCTGATCCCAACAGAGGAGTACACCCGGATCCAGAGCGCTGTGCAAGAGTCTGAAGATATAGTTCAGGATGTCTGCCTGCACGAGTTGTTTGAGGTGCAGGCTGAGCGTACGCCTGACGTTCCTGCGCTGATCTTTGAAGATACTCAACTGAGCTATGAGCAACTCAATCGTCGAGCCAATCAACTGGCCCACTATCTGCGTCAGCTTGGTGTGGGTCCAGAGGTACGTGTGGGTCTGTGTATGGAACGAGGGTGGGAGATGGTGGTTGCGCTGCTAGGTATTCTCAAGGCCGGGGGCGCCTACGTGCCGCTTGATCCTGACTATCCGACAGAGCGCCTGAGCTTTCTGCTCACAGATGCCCAGGCAGCGGTTTTGTTGACACAGCAGCAGGTATTGCCTCGTTTGCCGGAGACTATGGCGACGACCGTTTGCCTGGACGCAGCCTGGGAGCGCATAGCTTATGAGAGCGAGGAGAATCCACGCAATCTGACCGACAGTCAGAATATGGCGTATGTGATCTATACCTCAGGCTCTACAGGTCAGCCGAAAGGCGTTGTCGTGCGGCATAGCTCGCTTGTGAATCTCACCGAGGGTCTCGACCAGATGATCTACGCTCAGAGTGGACAAACGCAGCTTCGAGTTGGTCTGAACGGCCCACTGACCTTTGATACCTCGGTCAAGCAGATTGTTCAGTTGCTGTATGGTCATACCCTGGTCATTGTGCCGCAGGAGATGAGGTTCGACGCGAACGAGCTTTCCGCCTATCTGAAGCGTCATCAGGTCAACGTTATAGACTGCACACCGCTCCATCTGCACTATCTGCTTATGCAGGGTCTGCTGGAGGATAAAGAGAGCACACTGCATCAGGTGTTAATTGGTGGCGCGGCCATCGATGAGACGATGTGGCAGACGTTGGCGCGTTACCAGGGACAGGCTTTCTACAATCTGTATGGTCCGACAGAGTGCACCGTGGATGCGACGATTGATCGCGTTCAGAGCGCCGACCAGAGGCCATCGATCGGGCGACCGTTGCCCAATGTGGAGGTCTCTGTGCTGGACGCCTACCTTCATCCGGTGCCCATCGGCGTGCCTGGCGAACTCTATATTGGCGGCTCAGGACTGGCACGAGGCTACTTCAATCGCGCTGACCTGACTGCGGAACGCTTTGTACCCGATCCACAGGGACAGCAGCAAGGTGCTCGTCTCTATCGCACTGGCGACCGCGCTCGCTGGCTGGCCGATGGCAACCTGGAGTACCTGGGCAGACTGGATTATCAGGTCAAAATCCGTGGGGTGCGTGTCGAGCCGGAAGAGGTTGAGCAAACCCTGTTGCAGCAACCGGGCGTGCGTGAATGCGTCGTCATTGCCCATGCCGACAATGGGGGCGCTGGTCAGTCCTTAGTGGCCTACATTGTTCCCCAGGCGGAAACGTCACTCTCGACTCAGGACCTGCGCACATCCCTGCGCGGTACGCTACCTGATTATATGCAGCCTGCCTTTTACGAACTGCTGACAGAGTTGCCGCGCAGCGTCAACGGTAAAGTTGATCGTCAGTCCCTTTCCACGTTACAACTGCTGGACAAAGGAACCCAACAGCCGGGCCAGAGTCCGCGCAACCCTCGTGAGGAGAAGTTGGCCGAGATCTGGCGTGAGGTGCTGAACCGGGAAGTGGCAGATATCCGGGCGAATTTCTTTGAAATCGGCGGCCATTCCCTGCTGGCCATGCAGGTAATTGCTCGTATTCGGACAAACTTTCAGATCGAGTTGCCCCTGCGGGTACTCTTTGAGCGCCCAACCATTGAGGGACTGGCTGAGGCCCTTCTGCTGGCTAGCGACGAAGATGAAAGCTCGCCAGTGACAGCGGTCAAACATGTATCGCTGCCAGATTATATGCAGGCTAATTTCAACACGAAGCGTCGGGTTCAGCCCACTCAGTCCGCGCCACGCTCACTGGACACGGAACCGGTACAGGGTCCGCGCAATCCACAGGAGGAGGCGTTGAGCGAGATCTGGCGCGAGGTGCTGGGTCGGGAAGTGGCAGACATCCGAGCCGACTTCTTTGAGATCGGTGGACACTCCCTGCTGGCCATGCAGGTGATTGCTCGTATCCGCGCAGTCTTTCAGGTTGAGCTACCGCTGCGCCGTCTCTTTGAACGACCAACCATTGAGGGGCTGGCTGAGGCCATCTTGCTGGCTCGTGACGAGAATAATAATCTGCTGGAGCCACCTGTCAAGCGCGTGGCACGAGATTACACAGGTATGGCGACCGCGCCAATCTCCTTTGCTCAGCAGCGGCTCTGGATTCTTGACCGCTTGAATCCTGGCAAATCAACATATAATATGCCGCTCGCGCTCCACCTCTCCGGTCCAGTAGATCGTGAGGCCCTGGAATTGAGCTTATGTGAGATCGTCGCACGTCACGCCGTTCTGCGTACGACCTTCCCGATCAAGGACGATACCCCGGTTCAGGCCATTACCCCGGCTGCCGCCACGCGGTCCCTATCTTTTACAGACCTCAGCGGCCTGTCAGAGACAGAACGTCTGGCAGAGGCACAGCGTATGATCACCGAGGAAGCGCAACAACCGTTCGATCTGGAAGAGGGTCCACTGATGCGTACCCAACTGCTGAAAGTGGATGAGACAAACTATGTACTCTTGATGACCCTGCACCATATCGCCTCGGATGGCTGGTCAATGAACATCCTGAAGCGTGAACTCTTCATGCTCTATCGGGCATTTTCCGCTGGCCAGTCCTCGCCACTCACGCCCTTACCAGTACAGTATGCTGACTACGCAATCTGGCAGCGCCAGTGGTTGCAGGGCGCGGTACTGGATCGTCAGTTGCGCTACTGGCGCGAACAGCTCGCTGGTGCGCCCGATGTGCTGCCGCTACCCACGGATCGACCCCGAGGGGCCGTCCAGAGTCAGCGCGGAGGCAGCTACCCCTTTGAGATTACGCCCGCCATGACCGCGAGACTGACCGACCTGGGTAAGCAGACTGGAACCACGCTTTTCATGGTTCTGCTAGCCGCCTTTCAGACCTTTCTGGCACGCGTCTGCAATCAGGATGACATCATCGTGGGCACCCCGATTGCCAATCGCACGCATACCGAGATTGAGGGGCTGATCGGCTTCTTCGTCAACACCCTGGTAATGCGTACCGACTTCAGCGGGCATCCAGACTTTCTGGAGATCGTAGGACGTGTGCGCAGGGTTGTTCTGGATGCACTGACCCATCAGGATCTCCCCTTTGAACAGATCGTTGAAGCGGTCCAGCCCGAACGTAACCTGCTGCGCTCACCGATTTTCCAGGTCATGTTTGTCCTGCAAACCGCATCCTCACGGGAAGAGATTGACTACTCGCCGTTATCCGTCTCCTTCCTGGATGTAGAGCAGACGACCGCTAAATTTGATCTCATCCTGGCCCTGACTCCACACGATGAAGGTCTGAGGGGCGAACTTGAATACAATGCCGACCTTTTTGAGCGCGAGACCATTGCCCGTCTGGCAGAACACTTTCAGGTACTCCTCACGGGTCTGGTAAACGCACCGGGTCAGCCAGTGGAACATGTCTCACTGCTCTCAAAGCGTCACTATCAGCAGATCGTCGTAGAGGCGAACAATAACGCTCGTGAGTATCCACGTGAACGCCTGATCGTTGAACTGATCGAGGAACGTGCCGCAACTGCTCCAGAGAGCAAGGCACTCAGTGCGCGTAACGTAGAAATGACCTACGGCGAACTGAACCGCCGGGCCAATCAACTTGCCCACTATCTGCAAACAGCGGGAGTTGCGAAGGGCGATATCGTCGGTATCTACCTGCCACGCACCCTGGATATGGTGGTCTCGCTGCTGGCAGTCTTGAAGGCGGGCGCGGCCTATCTGCCGCTTGATCCCACCACTCCGGCAGCACGTACCACTTTTATCCTGGAAGATGCCGGGGCGCGGTTGCTGATCACAGGTGCTGCCCAGGCTGTGCGCCTGAAAAATCATCAGGTGCCGATGCTCTACCTGGAGAAAGAGGCTACCAACCTGCAAGCTCAGTCGGAGGAAAATCTTCCGCTTGAGATCACGCCAGAGTATCCGGCCTATGTCATCTATACCTCAGGATCAACGGGCAATCCAAAGGGCGTGGTCATTGAGCACAAAGCGCTGTTAAATCTGATCTACTGGTACCAGGAAACCCACGAGGTGACTGCGCAGGATAAGGCCACTCATCTGGCAAACCTGGGATTTGACGCCTCGGTCTTTGAACTCTGGCCGTTCCTGGCTAGCGGCTCGATGGTCTACCTGGTGGATGACAGTCTGCGCCTCTCACCGACCGCGCTGATGCCCTGGTTGGTACAGAAGGGCATTACCATCTGCTTCCTTCCGACCTCGATGGTCGAGATGATGATCAACCGTCAGTGGCCCGCGCAGACCGCGCTGCGCTTGCTGATGACTGGTGGCGATGCCTTGCAGCGCACGCCAGCCGAGCATCTGCCCTTTACCCTGGTCAATCACTACGGTCCAACTGAGAATACGGTAGCTGCGACCTGGGCACCCATTCCACCTGCCCAGCAACAGGTGCCAACCATTGGACGAGCTATGGCGAATGTCCAGGTCTATGTCCTGAATCGCGCCGGTGAACCGCAGCCAATTGGCGTGCCAGGGGAACTCTACCTTGGTGGACGCAGCGTTGCCCAGGGCTACCTGCATCGACCCGATCTGACGGCTGAACGCTTTGTGCCAGATGCCTTTAGCTCACAACCCGGCGCTCGTCTCTACAAAACCGGCGACATGGTACGTCTGTCACCGGATGGAACCCTGAAGTTTCTTGGCAGACTGGACACTCAGGTCAAGATTCGCGGCTACCGCATTGAACTGGGCGAGATTGAGGCTGTCCTGCTCAGTCATGCAGATGTGCGAGAGGCGGTCGTGGTCGTCAACGAGAGTCTGCCCGGCGAAAAACGTCTGGCGGCATACATCATCGCAAAGGAAGGCACGCCACTGGCTAAAGAGGGGCTGTTGCGTCTCATGAGGGACCGTTTGCCTGATTATATGGTGCCAACCTCCCTCTCAATCATAGAGGCGTTTCCCCTGACCGCACACGGCAAAGTTGATCGGCAGGCACTGGCCCGTCGCCGTCCAATCAATACGGTCGCCTCGGATAAGTATGTGGCACCACGCGATGCCATCGAATTGCAACTGGCCCAGCTCTGGGAGAAGCTCTTAGGGGTAAGCCCCATCGGTATGACCGACAACTTTTTCCAGCTTGGCGGACATTCGCTGACCGGCGTGCGTTTGATGTCGCAGATTCATCGCCTGTTTGGGATGGAACTGCCGCTCTCTACCCTGTTTGAGCACGCGAACATCACCGCACTCGCCAGCGTCCTGCGCAAGCAGGAGAAGCGTCTGTCCTCTACTCCGCTGGTTGAAATTCAGTCCGCTGGCAGCAGGCCACCACTGTTCTGTGTGCATCCTGCCGGTGGTGAGGTGCTCTGCTACCAGAGCCTGGCGCGTCGTCTGGGTTCAGATCAGCCCCTCTATGGCTTGCAGGCCGCTGAACTGCATCGTCAGGAGCAGGCTCCCTCAATTGAAGAGATGGCAACGTACTACAGAGACGCGATTCGTGCTATTCAGCCTGAGGGACCCTACTTCCTCGGCGGCTGGTCTATGGGAGGTGTGATTGCCTTTGAAATGGCCCGGCAATTTGAGGCCGAGGGTCAGCGCGTGGCCTTCGTGGGTCTCTTTGACAGTCACCTGCCCTCAAGAAACGAAGTTGATAACAACGAGGAAGGTCTGCTGAATCGCTTTATGAACGACCTGGCGGGCATGTCCAATCTGAAATTTTCCCAGGCGGCTGAGAATGAAGAGCCACTGGAGCACCTGCTGTTCGAGGCTCAGCGTATGAATATTCTTCCGCCCAGCGTGGATGCGGCTTACATCAAGAGCCTGTTCGTCACCTTTAAGAAGAACCTGGCAGCCATCAGCAGGTACCAGCCAGAGTCATACTCAGGTCGAATCACCCTGTTCCCGGCCAGCGCGTTCACCAGTGGCGAACAGGTAGAAGTGACCTATGGTTGGCATCGTTTCGCGGCCCAGGTGGATGCTGGCCATGTACTGCCCGGCGATCACTATACCATTCTACGCGATCCCCAGGTAGAGGTACTGGCCGGACACCTTCTCTCCTGCATGCAAGAGACGGAAGTTGCCCTCTCATCCCGCTCCTGAGCTGAGTGATGAGAAAAATTCAACCTGATGGTCGATTGTTTTTCGTGTACAGGCCCTGTTATAAAGTTGGAAAGGAATGTCTTGAGTCTCTGGCATATTCCTTGTCAGGGTGACTATATCCTTCCAAGGTATTGAGAGAGGTGAGGTTTCGCATGAGAAGGACTCTAATTGCCCCTGCTACGGGAGCAGATACACTCATTCATCGTTTACACAGGTATGCCATTGAGCAACCCGAACAGGTTGCCTATACATTCCTTCGCTATGGCGAGGGAGGCAATGAAAGCTGCACGTATCAAGAGCTGGATCAGCGTGCGCGTGTTATCAGCGGACATTTGCGCGAGCAACGTGCAAGCGGGAAGCCGGTTTTACTGCTCTTCCCGTCCGGTCTGGAGTATATCGCGGCCTACTTTGGCTGTCTCTACGCGGGCGCTATCGCGGTTCCCGCGTATCCGCCGCACTCCGAGCGCGACCTGCCACGTATTCAGGCCATTGTAGCCGATGCTCAGGCGCACCTCGCTCTGACCACCGCAGCCGACCTTGCCAGAGTGACCCGTTGGACAGAGAAGGCTCCTGAAACGAACCAGCTAAAGTGGATTGCGACCGATAGCCTCTCCAACTATGAGGCCGAGCCATGGCAGGTTCACACCGTCGATGGCGATACACTCGCCTTCCTACAGTATACGTCTGGCTCGACCACAACTCCCAAGGGAGTAATGGTCAGCCATAACAATCTCATGCATAATCTGGCGATGCTTGAGAGTTACTGGAAGATGCGGGAGACCAGCAATCCGGTGGGAGTCTACTGGCTGCCTATATTCCATGATATGGGTCTGATCCTTGGGCTGCTCTCGCCTATGTATAGCAACTATCCGACATACTTTATGTCGCCCATAGACTTTTTGCAGCGTCCATTGCGCTGGCTCCAGGCCATCTCAAACTATCGGGGAAGTTTCAGCTCTGCCCCTAACTTCGCCTATGAGCTATGTCTGCGTCGGGTCTCAAAAGACGATCTGTCAACGCTGGATCTGAGTTGCTGGCAGGCAGCCGGAAACGCGGCTGAACCGGTGCGCAGCGACACCATTGAGCGCTTTACACGCTACTTTGCGCCCAGCGGCTTCGAGTCCCGAGCCTTTCGGCCCGCCTATGGTCTGGCCGAGTCCACGCTGGTCGTGAGCTGCGGGGATAGAGGTGATCCGGTGTGTGTCAGGACCATCAATAGACACCGACTCGAAGAGGACTATGTAGAGGCCACCGACCCATCGGATGAGAATGCGCAGAAGATAGTTGGTTGTGGCAGACCCATTCATGGTCACGAGATTGCGATCGTCAATCCTGAGACTTATCAGCGCTGTGAGCCTGATCGAGTGGGAGAGATATGGGTCTCTGGCCCAACGATAGCTCAGGGATACTGGGGACGCCCACAAGAGACCGCCGAGACGTTCCAGGCATATCTGGCAACGGGCGAGGGTCCCTTTATGCGTACTGGTGACCTGGGAGTGCTTGAGGATGAAAACCTCTTTGTGACCGGACGCCGCAAAGATCTCATCATTATCAATGGACGCAACCTCTATCCCCAGGATATCGAACTCACCGCTGAACAAGTACAACCGGCCATCCGGGCAGGCAACTGCGTGGCTTTCTCGCTTGAGCTAGATGGTGAAGAACGCTTGCTCATCCTTGCCGAGATCAATCAGCGCCAAAAATCTCTTGAGGGAAGTGCAGGTGTCCCGTTGGATACGCAGGAGATCATCAAGAGTGTGCGCCGGGCCGTCGCTGAACGCCATAAAGTGCACGTACATCAGGTTCTACTGTTGAAAACTGGTGGGATTTTGAAGACAACCAGTGGCAAACTGCAACGGCGTGCCTGCCGTCAGGCGTTTGTGCAGGGCACATTGAAACTATTGGCCTGACCAGCCGAGCGGGAAAGAGCAAAGCGGATGCGTTTTGCTCTTTTCACGGAGAGTCCTGACAAAACGTGCAACGAGAAAGGCAAGAGAGAGATATGTACACAGACAGTCAGAATGATACAATCCAATACAAAGCAGTCATAAATCACGAGGGACAGTATTCTATCTGGTCCGTTGATCGTCCCAACCCTCCCGGTTGGCTAGATGCAGGCAAAGCAGGCACAAAGGCGGATTGTCTTGCATACATTAAAGAGGTCTGGACCGATATGCGACCACTGAGTCTGCGCAGGCAGATGGAAGAGTCAGAATCATCCCCCATCACACAGAACCCGTAAGAAAGCAGGGAGCACAGTTATGTCTTTTGAACTATTATCGCCTGAACAGGCTTCCCTAAAGGAGTTACAACAGACTCCAGTTGATCATGTGCTACAGATTATCGACACGGGCCTGGTCCACCTGCCTACCTATCGCGAACTCTATTATCGTTGGGAGCGTCAGCAGTGGCAGGCGCAGGAGATCGACTTCTCGTCTGATATCATCCAATGGGAGCGCATGTCAGAGGAGGAGCAGGACTCCTTTATTAGCGTCATCGCCACCTTCTTCCAGGGAGAGTCCAGCGTCACCAACGCCCTTGCTCCCTACGTCATTGCCATGCCCGACGAGGAGATGCGCTTTTACGTGACGACTCAACTGGTCGATGAAACGCGCCATACCATTTTCTTCGATCGGTTTTTTAAGGATGTGCTGCACGTTGATGAGGGGCGGATAGAGGAAAGACTGCTCATCGCGCAACAATACATGAACGCGTCGATGCGTTTCATCCTGATCGACTCGCTGGCGGATATCGCGCAGCGTTTGCGCCAGGAACCGGAGAATAGAGCCTTGCTCGTCGAAGGGGTGACGTTATATCATATGATCACCGAAGGCACCATGGGAGTTGCAGGTCAACGTCATCTGCTGGAATATTTCCGGCGCGAAAACCTCTTTCCAGCTTTCCGTGGAGGCTTCACAGCCGTAGCGCGAGATGAGTCCCGCCACGTCCTCTTCGGGGTCAGGTTTCTGCGTGACATGATGCAGGAGGACGCCGCCTACGGAGACGTGATCCAGGCCGCGATCAATACCTACGCGCCAGTGGCCATTGAGGCTCTGGCACCGGATGAGTCTGAGATTATGAGCGCCCTCGAACGACGTGAAGATCCCTGGATAACACAGCGCTATGGACAGCATTCGCTGGCCAAGAAGCTCAAGATCCTGGGCTTAAATATGGAATTGCCTGCCATACCTGCCGTACCGGAATTCTAAGCAAAACGGCACGGACCCTGGCGGAGATGTAAGAGAAAGGGAAAGGGATGGACAGCATGTCGCAGGAGATACAACCCTTCCTTTCTCTTTACACACACGCCTTCCCCATCAGGGACCACATTCAGGTCACGAACTGCGTGAACGTTAGCACTGGCTGGGAAGGTGATCTTCTCTGTCTCGGTCTGGCCTATATGGAAGAGGGGCAGTTAGAGAGTGAAGAGGTCATCCTCAAGCTCTACTATGGTCAGGATGGGATACGCAAGGCCCGACAGGAATTTGATAATTTACACCAACTTTCCCACGTAGGGTATCCGGTGCCTGGTCCATTGTTCGCGGCACTGGAGGCTTCTCCCTTTGGACGAGCAGCCGTAGCCATGAAAAAAATCCAGGGAGAGACGGCTGCCCATCTTTTCTCCCTGGCGCAGCCTGAGCGTCAGCAAGAACTGGTAACTCAGTGCTGCCAGCTTTATCTTGACCTGCACAGACTGGATTGGGCGAGTTTTATTCCCAATCCAGCTCGTTATCGAACGAGGGACGTTATTCCTGCCTGGATAGCGCGAGCACAGGCGCAATGCACACAATGGCTGCCCGGAACGTTTGAGCCGATTATAGCATGGTTACAAAAGAGGAGCGGAGAGGTCACGTGCCAGTCTCTCTCACTTGTGCACGGCGATTTTCACCTGGACAATATTCTTATCCGCGACGACGGCACTGCATATGTGATCGATTGGACGGGTACAGACATCTCCGATTACCGTTTTGACCTGGCGTGGACGCTGTTACTCAGACGCGCTGAGGGGGCAACAGAACTGGCGAGCATGATACTCAAAACATACGAGCAGCTTGCTGGCTTTTCCATCGAACAGCTAGCGTTTTTCGAAGTAACCGCCTGCCTGAAGAGACTCTTTGACATCGCAACATCCTTACAGAATGGGGCCTCAGCATTTGGTATGAAGCCCGGCGCGGAAGAAGATATGAGGCAGCAGATGGAACGTAGCCAGATCGTCTATCATCAACTTCAGAAGCTCACAGGCTGTTCTTTACCCGCCATAGAGCACCTGCTGCAAGAGATGGATCGCTGATATTTCGGATCGAGCAGAGTGGAATGTAATTTCATCTCCAAACAACCTCCGTGGTCCGTCCAGGATGAACCGTTATCTTCGTCCTCCGGCTCCCCGACGCATTCCTGACCAGGTATGTTTTTGGACGAATGCCATGTGTACAAATTAAAAATATTTGAAAAAGAAATGATGTTCATTTCTTCATACAAATAGAGATTCTGTTCGTTTTTCCTCTGGTGCCTTCGGTGACAGAGCAGAAAAAGAGCAGCTGAGGTGGCCTGCCAGGAGGATGCATCAGATCGGCAAGCCCCTTTTTCCTGTGAGGGAGTGGCTTTGCAAGTGTAGACATGAAGATGCAAGAGAAAGAGTTGCAGTTGAAGATCATTGAGATCAATCGTGCACGAAATCGCCTGATACTCTCAGCACGCCTGGCTGTTCAGGAATGGCGTCAGCAGCGCCGCGAGGAACTTTTGGATGAACTGAAGCCCAACGAGGTACGTCGTGGAGTTGTCAGCAATCTGGCCAACTTTGGAGCTTTTGTCGATCTGGGAGGCGCAGATGGACTGGTGCATATTAAGCCAGTTGGCCTGGAGCCGGGTCAATCACCCCAGTGAACTGTTCAAGGTTGGTCAAGAGGTCGAAGTTCAGGTGTTGAGCGTCGATAAGGAGATGGTGTCCCTGGAAGACGAGGGTCCTTACAATGAGCTGATTCAAAGCGAGAAAGAGTCTCGCCGCGCCCGCCAGGCTCGCGTCTCCGATAATCCATTCAGTTTTAACCCTTCGTAGCGCTTTATCCAACGTTGTAGCGTTTGATCACAGTCGTATATTCCCGGAGTGTCACTCCTGCTGTTTTGCTATAGAGATCCTCGTCGTGCGCCCAAAACATGCCCTGGAAGTTGCAGGATACCATCTGTACAGCAGCCGTTTGCAGCATAAAGAGATTGTATGGTACCCCAAGGTTAGGGTCCCCAAGTCCTGGATTTTCTCCACTTTTCTGCATGCCATATTTATCTGCCAGTCCGGTAATATATCTGGCAGCCGACCAGTCATTTACCTGTGGATCGGTGTTGTAATCGACACGAGCCTCTCTCCCCTGGCAGCCATTGTCCTGTGGATTGCCGGACCCATCAGCCATCGAAGAGACATAAGCAATAACGTTGGCTCTGTTAGCGAGTGATGGATAGAGCTTGTACCAGACGGAGGCGCGGGCAACTGTCCCATTTGGATCCTGGCTGCCATCGAGATAGTCTGAAATAGAATCGCGATACTCAAACGCACGCGCCCCAAAACCGGGCGTTTGCAATTGTAAATAGCCTTGATAGTTGATTCCATGCGGGTCCCTATAAAGGGCAGTATGCCAGTTCACAAAGTCCGTGTGGGCATCAAGATACCAATCATACCATTGTTGAACCTGAGCCGCGGAAAATGGTTTACCCTGGTATGTTCTCTCTCCCGGTACCCAACCAGGGAAAGGACTCGCGGGAATAGTCGCGGGCCTATCAGATGCCTTTCCTTGCGCGTTTGCATCAAATGCCCAGTAGCTATTGGTATGGCCATGCTGATCATCATTTGGAGGATACATTGTCTCTCCCAACGATCCATTGACATAGCGAATAGCCCAGATATTCTTTAACCCAATCTCAGGGTCAGAGGCGAGCTGGTCCATCATATGGGTTTCAAATTGAGCCACGCGATCACGCATAGTTTGACTGAAGATAAAGTTCGGCTCTTCATAACCGCCAGCCCAGGTTGGCGGAGCTTTTATACCATACTGATCAACATAGCGTGCACCTGGTAAATTCATAACCCAATTCGGAGGATAGTGGAGAGCCGGACTGATTACAACCTTCATACCCGCGGCCAGATCAGTCCTTATGCTGCTCTTAGTATCCGTCATATAGTTTTCGTCAAATACCCCATCGGCAGTTTCATAGTCCTGCCAGCTAATCGTTTGCATTGCCACCCGTACCCCCGCAGCGTACTCTTGTGACGCTCGTGCCGGGTCTGTTTCTAAGGTACCAAACAAGTACTTTGCCATCGTCGGTGAGTTGTCAGGTTTGCTCATAAAGTGGAGAAAAAGGGCAATAATGATACTGGCTGTAAAACAAAGAAGCAAGAAGAGCCAGAGATATCTGCTCAGGCCCTTGCTTCTTTGAACGTGATTTGTCCTGCTTGCTAATTTTGCCTGTGGCCTTTCCATATGTATGATTTTACAACGTTGATGTTCTCGAAGACTCTTCGAGGCATCTTTTTAGCTCTTTACCTAAATCTACTATATGATCGATGCGACAACTGATATGGCTGCCAGGAATAACCTGCATCTTGATCTCTTTCTCAATTGCAGCTTTATGCTGCCATATTGGACCGAGAGGTTCAGTCTCAGCCCGTAACATGGTGATTTTTCCAGCATAGGGATCATAGCTGTAATCTGCAATAAGCCAGTTGTGTATGGCAATATTGTCTTTCCAGATAGCATCGGCAGTTGGGAATAACGTATGAATGCTGGGATCAATGGCGGTAAATTCCTCAAGTTCTGCACTTCTCTGGCGCAAGAGATATTTGTAGGTATGTCTCAAGCGGAGAAAGCACTCAACCTGCTTGATCTGGCTGATCCCTAGTATTTTGCTGACACCCTTGATGAGCCTTTGTATAAACAGATGCATCGGAGGGGCATACGCTGGATCGATGATGGCAAGCAGGTCAACTCGCTCATCCTGTGCCCTGAGTTGACGAGCCATCTCATAAGCCAGCAGGCCACCATTGCAAAATCCCCCCAGTTGGTAAGGTCCCTCTGGCTGAACTGTGCGTATGGAGGCGATATGAGCCGTGGCCATCGCCTCAATAGTGAGTTCGATCTGTGGACCGTCGAAGTAGTACGGCTCAAGCACGTAAAACGGCTGGTCTGAACCCAGTTGCCGGGCAATAGAGAAACAGTAAGAGGCTCCGCTATTCCAGGTTCCAGGTAAAAAGAAGAAAGGTCGTTTCTCTCCATTCGTCTGAATCCCTATCATTGGATGTCGTGAACCATTGTCCTCTGCCTCCAATATCTCAGCCAGGTGCTCTATAGTCGGTCCAGCAAAGAGAGCGGCAGGAGAGATCTTCTTACCAAAACTATGCTCAATCTTATCCATAACTCGTCCGGCAAGCAAAGAATGACCTCCCAGATAGAAAAAGTTGTCTCTTATGCCTACTGGCTGGACATGCAGCAGTTCTTCCCATATTTGCCCAAGCCGCTGTTGGGTCGTTGAGATTGGAGCTACAAAAGTGTCTTCCTGGGTCGCCTGCTTCACTTCAGGTAGAGCCGCACGATCCAATTTGCCGTTTG
>DAOTTL010000615.1:0-2359 GCA_034438135.1 Ktedonobacteraceae bacterium
TCATATGAGTCATCCCTGCTTTTCCAAAATCAGGAGAAAAGGCGTTCGGCCTGCTGTGCAGGCCGCCCCGCTCCCTTTTCTTAAGAAAAGGAGCCATGAGTCATCCCTCGTAACTACTCAGGTACCCTCTGTTCTCCCTGCGAGTTGGGCGGTTTCGGCAGGGCACCTGAGTAGTTACCATCCCTCACTTTTCTGCGGCTTGTAAAGCCGCCCCTCCCCCCGAGAAAAGGAGAAATGGCTGAGTTTGGCAGCAGCTTCGCTGCTGCCAAACCCAGCCATTTCTCCTTGAAAAGAACAACAGGAGAAATCTCATAAAGATCGATTTTCTCTATTGGGAGGAGTGCCCGAGCCATGAAAGCGCACTCGCACGTCTGCACGAGTGTATGCAGCGTCTCCAGATTGAGACACCTGTCGAGATCAGACGCGTCGAAACCGAGGAAGACGCCCAAAGAGAACAGTTCTTTGGCTCTCCAATTATTCGTATTGATGGACAGGATATTGCTCCACCACCGGACGATATGTCTCCTGGCCTGACCTGTCGTGCCTATCGTCGCGCTGATGGACGCATATCTCCTCTGCCCCCCGTAGAGGCTATCGAATTAGCTCTGCACAAGGCAAAAGCGTCGTAATTGTTTTTTTATTCCACTACCAGAAAAGGAGTTTTGTATATGGCACATATTCATTCATTCAGGCGACGCACTGATCGACTTCACTCTACCCGCTACCGATGGACAAACCTATATGGCGAGTAGCGTTCTTAAACAGGCTCAGGCTCTGATAGTGACGTTCACTTGCAATCACTGCCCATATGCTCAGGCCTGGGAAGATCGCCTGGTGCAACTTATTCACGACTACGATCCGCAAGGGGTCCATATGCTGGCGATTAGCTCTAACGATACCGCGAAATTTCCCGCAGATAATTTTGAGAGGATGACCGAGCGAGCAATCCAAAAAAAGTTTGTTTTTCCATATCTGTTCGACGAAACTCAAGAGGTCGGACAGGCCTACGGTGCACAGCGCACGCCGGAACTCTTTATCTTCGATGTCACTGGTACCCTCCGCTATCATGGCGCTCCTGACGATAATTATGAAGATGAAGCAGCTGTCACTCATCACTATGCCCGTGAAGCCCTGGATGATCTGCTCGCGAACCACGAGGTGCGTACCACTGAAACGCCACCCGTGGGCTGCACGATCAAGTGGAAATAGCCTGAAATATTTTTCCCTCGTTCAGATCGTAAAATGGCGCTATCATGTTAGCAAAATTGGTCCTTGTAGGAGGACCAATTTTTGTCTATAGTGACTTGCAAAGGAGTTTTTGCTATGAAACACGAGAAACAACAGGAGAGAGCTGAGCAATTTCGTCAGTTGCACCACGGAGCATCTCCACTTGTCCTGCCAAACGTCTGGGATGCTGCAAGCGCACGAATTATCTCACAGGCTGGCTTTCCTGCCATCGCCACAACCAGTTCTGGAGTAGCCACCGCGCTGGGCTATAGCGATGGTCAGCACATTAGCCGCGCTATGCTGCTTGAGGCACTGGCACGTATCACCCATGTAGTCGAATGTCCCGTCACGGCAGATATTGAGGCGGGCTATGGAGATTCCATTGAGGAGGTACTCCAGACAGTCAAGGCAGTGCTGGAGATCGGCATTGTTGGTATCAATATCGAAGATTCACTCATCAACCAGCAAAAAACGCTGGTCGAGAGCTCGTATCAGGTTGAATTGATCAAAGCGTTACGTGCATTGGCGACTTCAATGGATGTGCCGTTCGTGATCAATGCACGTGTCGATGTCTTTTTGCTAGCAATCGGTGAGCCAGAGGGACGGTTCGAGCATGCAGTTCAGCGAGCCAATGCCTATCTACAGGCTGGGGCAGATTGTATCTACCCCATCGGAATACTGGATAGCACAACAATTGCCAATCTGGTCAATGCGATCAAGGGACCAATCAATATTCTTGGCGGTCCCTCCGCTCTGACTCTGCCAGAACTGGCCCAACTTGGCGTTGCTCGCGTCAGTCTTGCTGGAGGAGTGATGCGCTCTGCGCTTGGACATGTGCGAACCATTGCTCATGAGTTGCTCGAGCATGGTACCTATACAAGTATGCAGACTGAGACACTCTCAGGTTCGGAGTTCAGAACGCTTTTTTCCTAGCGCCAGCGCCAATTTTTCAGCGGATTGCAAAGCCGCCCCTCCTCACAAAAAACGGAGGAATGGTGGGCATGGCGCTCCCGCGCTATGCCCACCATTCCTCCTAAAAAACCTGGGGTGGGGCTTGCGCCTTACATGTAAAGGTTTCTTCTCACTTTTCCCTCTGTCACCTCCGGCGACAGAGTACAAAAAGAGTAACTGG
>DAOTTL010000616.1:0-10762 GCA_034438135.1 Ktedonobacteraceae bacterium
CCATGTGCCAATTAGAGAGGAGAACTGAGCCACATGTGGCTCAGTTCTCCTCTCTCATTGGCACATGGATCATATGGAGTCATCCCTACCTTTTCTGGGACTTGCAAAGCCCCTCCTCCCCCGAAACAGAAGAAGCGAGGCTGGTTGGCCGGACGAATGCCCGGCCAACCAGCCTCGCTTCTTCTTAAGAAAAGGGGGTGGGGCTGCCTGCTATGCAGGCCGAAAGCCTTTTGTCCTGCTTTTGCAAAAGCAGGGATAACTCATATTACCTGAAATGGAATTCGTCAACGACGTTAAAAAGGTTGACGTGGCGTGTTTTAATGGAGGAAAAGGCAGAAAGGGAGAAAACAACTATGAGATCATTGCGAATTTCAGTAGCTGGTTTCGGAGTGGTAGGACAGGGTTTTGTTGAATTGTTGAGAAGTAAGCAGGAGTTTTTGCGTCAGGCTTTTGATATAGATGCGCGTCTGGTGGGAGTTGGAAACGCCAGTAGTGGGTTTATTTATCGTGAGGATGGGCTTGATATAGCGACTGTACTCGAACTGGGAGCGGCGAAACATCCGTTGACGAATTATGAGCGTACTCGTCACTGGAAGACGATATTGGAGGGTTTAAGCGAGACAGGTGCGAATATTCTGGTGGAGGTGACTCCGACTAATCTACAGAATGGTGAGCCAGGGATGAGTCATATTCTGACTGCTCTGAACATGGGAACGCATGTTGTAACAGCGAATAAGGGGCCTGGTGCGCTGGCGGCTCTCGATCTGCTGGCTATTGCCCGTCAGCAGGGAGTGCAGCTACGTATGGAATCCAGCGTCATGGCGGGGACACCTGTCATCAGTATGATTCAGGAGGGACTTGCAGGTGCGAGCGTGCAGGCGGTGCGCGGTATTCTGAATGGAACCACAAACTATATTCTGACCGCGATGGCCCGAGGCAGGTCTTATGCAGAGGTTCTGGCAGAGGCGCAGGCGCAAGGTTACGCTGAGACCAATCCTACGGCAGATGTTGAGGGCTACGATGCGCTGGCCAAAGTGTTAATTCTGGCAGCACTTGTTTTCAATCATCCACTCAGGGCGGATCAGGTAGTACGGCAGGGCATTACTGATATCACTCAAGCTGATATTCAGCAGGCTGAGAAGGTCGGGAAACGTCTCAAGCTGATAGCCTCTATCCAGCGCGATGGCGAACAATTTGAGGCCCGTGTGGTGCCGCAATTGCTCTCTCTCAACGATCCGCTGGCTCGTGTAGATGGTGTGACTAATGCTCTGAGCGTTCAGACCGATACGCTCTCCGAAGTGACGATTATTGGTCCAGGAGCCGGCAGGATCCAGACTGCTCAGGGATTGCTGGCCGATGTTATCGCCTGTGCCCGCTAAAGTTGTCGTTGTGAATGAGTCAACTCTCATCCACATAACCAAAAGAAGAGGTAGCGTGTTTTGTGGGGCACTCGCCCCACAAAACACGCTACCTCTTCTTTTGGTTATGAGTTTTTGCGTGCTTTTTCGCGGTCTTTCAGTTCGCGGCGTAGAATTTTGCCCGAGGCATTTTTAGGGATGGATTGTTCTATTTCTACAAAATGAATCTTTTTATAGCCAGCAAGCTTGCCATTGGCGAAGTCAATGATCTCTTCGGGTGTGGTGTCATAGCCTGCACGCAGGACAACGAATCCTTTGATAAGTTCGCCTGCATCCTCGTCGGGAACGCCGATAACGGCGGAGTCCATGACTGCCGGGTGCTCCATTAGCAGTGCCTCGATCTCAGCCGGTGCGACCCCAAAGCCCTTGTACTTAATCATCTCTTTTTTGCGATCAACGATATAAGCATAACCATCTGTATCAATGTGACCAATATCGCCAGTGTGCAGCCAACCATTGCGCAGCGTCTTGGCGGTCTCTTCCGGTGCTTTCCAGTATCCCTGCATAACCTGGGGACCTTGAATGAGCAGTTCGCCATCCTCGCCAATGGGGAGTTCATGCTCACCAGTCTCAATATCAACGACTTTTTGTTTCGTATTATGGGTGGGCAGACCAACGCTAGAAGCTCGTACCAGTCCAGGATCTTTGGGTTGTGAATGGGTGAGAGGAGATGTTTCAGTCATGCCATATCCCTGAATCACCTGTATGCCGGTTTTTGCGATCAATCGGTTTGCCGGATCGAGTGGGAGTGGGGCTGCCCCTGAAAAGACATATTTGACGGTTTTCATCTTGCCCAGGTCAACCGGGCTATTGGCCAACGCTACAATAATTGGAGGTACTGCGAAATAATAGGTCACAGCATGTTTCTCGCAGAGTTCCAGTGACTGAAGGAGATCGAAGCGCTCCATCATTACTTGAGTTGCTCCACATGCTAGAAAACTGCCAGTGAGCATAACTCCATAGATATGATAGAACGGCAGGAAGAGTAAGGCAACATCTGTGAAGTTGGTTTGAAGTGCACTGGTAAATTGGAGGTTGTTCGAGACCAGGTTACGGTGACTCAGAAGGACGCCTTTTGGCAGACCTGTGGTGCCGGAGGAGTAAGGTAGCGCGAGCAGGTCGTCGCCCGAAATTTCGACATGCGGAGGCAGGTCGGACGATGACTCACGCATCAGTTTGCCCCAGGGAATCGCCTCAGCCATGTCCTCGGGAGTCTCAACACCGGTGACGATGATGTGTTTCAGGTTGGGGAGAGATTTCTGGCTGAGAACTTTTTGCAGCGCTGGGAGAAGATCACGTTGAATGATAATACCATTGGCATCGGAGTTCTCTAGCTGGTAGCCTATCTCACGCTCTTTGTAGGCAGGGTTCATGGGACTGACCACTACGCCAATACTGGCTGCCGCGATAAGCGAGATTGTATATTCTGGTCGGTTAAGCATCAGGAGACAGATCTTATCGCCTTTGCGCAGACCGAGATTGTACAGCCCGTTGGCGACACAGTTGACCATGGCTACAGTTTCACGGTAGGTGAAGAAGAGATTGTGGTAGATGATCGCAGTCCGGTCGGGACTGATCGCAGCGGCTGTGCGGAGAAGGTGATCATAAGGCACATCAGGGAAGGTCACCGGTGGTCGAAATAGTTCAGGAGTTACCATTTTTTCAGGCATGCCCGAAATCCTTTCTGACTCTACTTTGAGTTCAATATGCAGCGTTTTAGCAAGCAGGACAGAATGTTGATATTTCTATATATCAGTGTGTTCTGTGTCTTTTAAGGATACTTCAGTGTAGCATAAACGGTCAAGCAAAGAAAGGACAAAATCAGGGCTTCGCGGGAGAAGTGCTACAATGGTTCTACGAAGTTGCCGTTCACTGTAAATGTTTGAGGGGTTGTTATGAACGTTTCAACTGGTGCGGCCTCTGTATGGCAGAGTGGGCGTTTGCTGCCGTCGTTTCCTGCACCTGATAGTTTGACTGCTTATGATTTGCGCTCGGTAACGCCTGAGCTTGTTTTAACTCTCTCCAGCCTGGCCGGTCTGGTCAATCGAAGTACAGAGAAGGTGTATCTTTTACAGAATAGCGATGATGAGTTCTGGTTCAATGAGGTTTTTCTATCATCGTCGGGGACGTGTGTGCGGGAGAGCGATATTGATTTGCTGGATCATTTGTTGAAGATGTATCGAGGATACGTTAAAGGGTTAATAATTTATGACCCTGCTTTTTTGGATAGTAGAAATGTTGCCACTACTCTGGCGGGATTGCGTGATGGTCTGATCGTTTCTCCTGAGCAGGCCGAGGTTTTAGAGAGGTTTCCGCATACTCTGCCAGTCCTGTATGATTTGCGCAAGCATCATTGGAGGAGCCGCATACAAGCGTATGCCTGGGCTTATCAAAATCTGTTTGCAGAATGTTCATCCTCTTTTCTGGCGGGCATCAATCCAGGTATTTGTGGATCTCTGCGCTCTCTGCTGGTTGCTCAGCGCGTTTTTACCTGCTGGTTGGATGCTCGTGACTTCTGGCCAGTTCCCTCTCAGAACTGGCTGTCGGAACGTCAGCTTTTTAAACGCATCTTGGAAAACTTCGAGCCTGGTTCGATTCATCTTGGTTGGTATATCAGCGAGCCTTTTGGGGTACGTCTGGCCTCTCGTGCAGCTATGTTGACGTTGGCCAGCGATCACTGTACAAATTTAGAGATCTGGTCCAGTCTGCCCGCCTATCATCCTGTTCGATTGAGGGATGAGCAAAGTGCTATGGAGCATGTCAATACGCCGGTTTCCGGCGTTGCGAGTGACGAGCAAGCTGCTGTGGAAGCTGGCGAGGATGTTGCCGTAGGTCAGGCGATTTCGTCGGCTAAACGTAAGGTGTATCTGTCATTTACGATTAGCGATGGCGATAATCTGCAATACTGTCAGCACCGTCTGCTGAGGCTCTGGCTGGACCCGGCTCGTGGGAAGATTCCGCTGGGCTGGACCGTTGCTCCCGCTCTAGGTCAGTCGATGCCCGGTGTAGCAGCTTTTTACGCTCGAACTGCCAGCGTTCAAGATGAGTTTATCGCTGGTCCCAGTGGTGGGGCCTATATCTTGCCATCGTACTGGCCGAATTCGTATCTTTCTGTGTTTCTGCAATTGACAGGTGAGTTGATGCAGTCCATGCAGCTCAGCATTATTCAGATGCTAGATCATAGTCTCTGGTTTGGGAGTCAGGGATTTCGTAGTTCTACTTTGCAAAAAGCATGTGTGGAGCAACTGAGTCCCTTTGGTCTGCGCGGAGTGTTCAGCGGGGCTGGTACTTTTTTCCCTTCCTGGCACACGAATACAGGGCGTCCAGTTTACCAGAATCTTGGTCTGGCTTATAGTTCTCGACGCACGCGTTACTTGATCAGAAGAGCCGCAGCACGTGGTGTTATGTTTATCAATGTCTATGTTTTTGCCTGGAAGTTGTGTCCGGGCGATTTGTTGGAGGTAGTTGCTCAGCTTGGGGAGGACTTTGAGGTAGTGACTCCGTCCCGTCTACTTGAGCTTATTGCCGCTCATTCTGACGAGAAAAAGGGGGCGTGAGGTAGATTAGTAGCACTTGCGGCCCGTTCCGTTCGGTCTTCTATTGCGCCGAGGGAAGAGAGTCCAACCACTTTTGACCGCGCTCATAGAGTCCATAGAGTTCATATTTTTGAGCGTCTGAGCAAGCTTGTAGTCCTTGCTTGCGTGCCAGCGCGAGATTGCCGCGCAGGCGCGAGGCGTAAGCCTGGGTCAATTGTGCGCGTGTGCGCGTCTCGACATCTGGACCACGGAGATTAAGGGCGCGGTGTAGATCGACTTCAGCATGTCGGATAGCTCGCTGACCCTGGGGAGTTTTAACTATCTGCGTATTTTCTACCATGGTCAGGCGCAGATTGGCCAGAGCTACCAGAGCGAATCCGATGCAGGGTTGATTAGGCATCGATCGACCGAGAGAGAGTGCGTGCAGGATGGCGCTGGCAGCCTCTTTGAAACGTCCCTGCTCTCGCAGCAGATTCCCCAGAATAGCGTGCCAGGTACTCAAATATTCTCGATCATTGATTTGCTCCACCAGTGTCAGACCTTCACGGTAAAATTGTTCTGCGGATGTGAAGTCGTGGGCGATGCTTGCTAACTCTCCACGATTGTAGAGAATGACCGATTTTAAAGGAGTATCTCCGCTTTGCTCGATGTAGTTGAGTGCTCGCTGGAAGTAGGATTGTGCCTTGTCGTATTCAGCTTTCAGCAGGTAGATATGACCGATATTGCAGCAGCCATGGGCGTGTTCGCGTCGTCGATCGTGCTGTTCATAGATTGTCAGAGCTTCCTGCAAGTGTTTGAGTGCCTCGCTAAGCTGACCGAGGGCTGCATAGAGGATGCCCAGGAAGGCGTGAACTCGTCCAATATCAGCCGAGTCACCTTGAAGCGTGAGCGCTGTGCGCGTCTGACGCGAGGCCGGGCTGGTGCGTATCTGTGATCTTGGCTCTTCTGTTTGTTCCGCCAGGTTTGCAGTAAAAAGGCTTAGCGCTTTCAACGCTGCCTTCAGGGCCTCCTGGTGATAGCCTTCATACCAATAGAGGCCGGCCTGCTGGTGACGGAGGCTGCCCCAGGCGGGACCGTCAGTGATGCCCGCTTTGTACAGGACCTCCTCGGCCCGAGCGGTGCATTCGCGTGCCGCGGCTGCACTGGCCGTATAGCGCCAGATCCAGGCGATTTCGCTCCAGAGGACTGCCTGCGTTTGAGCCTCCTGGCGTTGAACTTCAGGGGTAGCTGAGATAGAGGAGGGACTGGTGTACAACTGGATGGCGCGTTTGTAAAAGATCGTTGCATCATGGAAATTCCCTTGCGAACGGGTACATTCGGCCAGTCGTTCAACCAGGAAGCCCAGATGGAGGCGTTGTTCTTGTGGCATGTCAGGTTTGAAATCGGCCTCGTAAGGAAGTTCAAGGAGAACAGGTGCCAGATATTTGAGCGCGAGGCGATAATAGCGCTCGGTCTCTGCATAGGCAAAGAGACTATAGGCGTGATCAGCTGCGATTTCGGCGTACTGGGCGATCTTTGCTGGCTCTTCGCCGCCACGGACCAGGTGTTGGGTAATCGTGGCGGCAGCCTCGCCTTTGCGGGACTGATAGACCTGTTGCAAGACCTGGGCGATGCGTCGGTGTAGACGGCCACGTCGTGTGGCTGAGAGTTCATGATAGAGATGGCTGGCCAGGAGTGGGTGCCAGAAGTGATATGTCACATGAGCACCGCTACCCTCTTCGGTCAGCACACCCAGATGGAGAGCCTCGTCCAACAGATCTAGAACGACATCGTCGTCGGTCGTTCCTCTGGACTCCATGGCTGCGATGAGATCAAAGTCGAATGAGCCACCCAGGACTGCCGCTTTGTCGAGTAGTGCGCGGCAATCGCTGCTCAGACGATTAAGTCGCTGGGTTAGGGCGGCTGCTATAGTGCCAGGTAAGGTCTGTCTACCCTCCTGATTTGTTTCCTTCCCCGGTGTTTCGGGATAGGAACTGGTCTGAGAGGAGTAAGCCAGTTCTTCGGCAAAGAAGGGATTGCCCGCCGCCTGATGCTGAATTTGTGTCACTACCGAGGAGGAGAGACCATAGACCAGCGAGACCAGTGCTCCGATGTGCTCATCGCTCAGAGGTGGGACGTGAATGATTTCTACAACCTGTTCACGTTGCATATGGGCTATGAGATCATTTAGTACCCGATTGACTCCCAGTTCCGTCTCACGACAGGTAGCCAGAATAGCAATAGGATGCTCAGAGGTGCGCCTGGCAAGATAGCCCAACATCTGAGCGCTACTATTATCGGTCCATTGCATATCATCCAGTACAATCATCAGAGGCGTCTGAACGCTCAGAGAGGCCAGGAAGGTAAACACTGCCTCACGCAGTCTGAGTTCCTCTTGTTCGGGGGAGAGCGATTCGTAGAGAGCTATTTCTGAACCATTTTTTATGCCCGCGCCGACCAATGTTTCCTGCATTTCGGGTACAAGGGCACGCAATGGTTGATAGATCGAGGAAGAGGCAAATTCCGCGACCTGTTGAGCCAGGTCGGGCGTATAGGTCAGGATACTGCGCAGCGCAGCGGTCCAGACGCGATAAGGAATGCCCTGCTCTTGCTGATAGGCATGACTCCAGACAACCGTCCAGCCGCGTTGTCGCGCTTCTCGGGCACTCTCTTCGGCCAGGCGTGTTTTGCCCAGGCCAGCCTCGCCTACCAACATAACACAGTGAGTACGCTGGGTTTTACGCAGTTCATTCAGGAGTACTCTGGCACCCCCATCTTCAGGTGCAGGTGCATTTCCATGCAGAGATTCAAGATTTGTGATCAACTGGTGAAGCGCGTTCAATTCGCGGTCCCGACCTACCAGCGGACTCTGATTGACGCGTCCGATATACGCCTGGGGAGGTGTGCGAGTGCTGGCCGTGCTTTTGTTCGTCTGCTGTGGCTGGACAGCTTTTTCAGGAGTACTGAACCTGTCAGTTGTTTGGGAAAGGGAGTTGAGACCGCTTCCTGACTCAGTTCCCTCCGCTTCCACTCTCTCCGAGATAATCGTCGTAATTGGGCGTGCCAGTGCCTTATGTCCCTGTTGAATGGAGGCGTACAGGGCTTGTGTCTGGGGGGAGGGCATTGTCTGGTAAGTGTTGTTCAAGAGTGTAGCCAGACGCTGATAGGCCTGAACAGCCTCTACCCGCCGCTGTTGATAGGCGAGGATGAACATCAGGCGTTGTACCGCAGCCTCGTTGGCTGGCTCGACCGCTAAAAGTTGATCTAACAGATCGACAGCCCTGCTCAGAGGTTGCTCGTCGAGGTAGAGATCGATCAGCTCCAGCGTACAGCCGATCCACTGACGGTGCAGGCTTTTGCGCCGCTCCACGGACCAGTCAGCCGCGTGATCGTCAGGAAGAAAATCTCCTCGATAAAGTTTAATGGCCTGCTCCAGCAGGTCGGTATGTTCGCGTTCCATCTCAGCAGGCAAAGCTCGTGCACGGTTCAGCAACTCTTCAAAGGCCTCACCATCCACCCAGAGTTGGGTCTGGTCAGCCAGGGCCAGAATATTGCTGGAGCGCCTGAGAAAAAGAGCACCCAGGATCTGACCTAATGCCCCGCTGGCGCGTCGTACGTTCTGGGCTGCGGTTTTTATATCCAATTCCGGCCAGAGCGACTCGCAGATCTGCTGCTGGGTCAACTGGCGGTTGGGTGAGCATAAGAAGCATCCGAGCAGCGCTCGTACCTGTGGCGAGCGCCAACTGGCATCAGTTACTGCTTGCCAGTTTTTGCCCTCGCCAGAGCTTTCCAGACGCAGTTGTCCAAGAGTGAATAAGCGAAAGGACGGTTGGACAGAGGTTGCCGACGAAGATGTTTGGGAGAGAGAGCCATTATTGGCCTGTTCTGATTGCACACCCGGCGGCAGCGTCTTGCCAATATACGTGCGGACAGTACGGCCATTGACCGCCTGGTAAGCATACCAGTAGGGGCCGTGTCCAATGCCTTCGCGGCACTTTCGGCAGCGGGGTTTACTGCAAAAGCTGTTTTGTTGGCGGTACGTAATATTGTTGCCGTTCATCGCCCCGTCTCCTCAAAATATCAAGTTAAATGTGATTGAGGGGTTACACAAATCTCGCGAGCAAACTTAATGGCGCATCATATGGTGTCATTATAGCGCACTGTCGCATATAGTCAATAGCGGGCATCTCTCCAAAATTTCTTTTGATCAGGAGTAGGAATGCCATTATAGCAGAATGAAGGCTTGTTAAGCAATGAAATGATCTACCGGATTTGATTAAAGAAAAATGTGTTCTGTTTCAGGAAAGCTCATCTGTGATGCATGCCTGCTTTTGCAAAAGCAGAGCAAAGGCGTTCGGCCTGCATAGCAGGCCGCCCCCTTACACGTAGAGGTTTCTTGCCGATCTGCTGCGTCGGCCTGGCAGGCCACCCCACCCCATGTAACAAGAGCAACTGGTGTGGAGTGTGGCGCGAATGCGCCCCACTCCACACCAGTTGCTCTTGTTGTCCTCTGTCGCCAGAGGCCACAGAGGGAAAAGCGAGAAGAAACCTCTCCTTGTAAGGAGGTTTGGCAACGACTGAAATGCGACTTTTGAGAAGCTCTGCTTTTAAAGTGCGGTAAATTGACTTTTGAGAAGCCATCAGGTACTATTCTGTATATTGTATCATTTGTATATACTAGAGATAAAAGAGCATGATAAGCACATCTGCTCTGGTGCGAAAGGAGTACCCTCTTGTTAAGATCTGCCTCCAGAAGGAGATTTCATCCCATCCTGTTTCTTCTCCTGCTTCCTCTTATCGCTCTTTGCTGGCCTGGTTTTTACAACATGACTGATCCAGAGTTTGTGGGCATTCCCTTTTTCTACTGGTATCAGTTGGCCTGGATTGTCATTACGGCTCTTATCCTTGCTGTTGTGTATTTTGTAGAAGCCTGAACCATCCCTGAAAAGGCTTTGACAGTACCTGAACTGTTCCCACCAGTATTGTGTGGATACCGCCCTGGAGTATCGATGTAGATCTTATTTGCAGTTTAGCAAAGGCAGGGTCACAATATGAATTGGACTGCGTTTTCCGTCTTTATCTTCTTTTTCGTTCTCGTTACCGTCATTGGCTTTGTCGCTGCTCGCTGGCGGAGAGCGAACCTCAATGATCTGACCGAGTGGGGTCTGGGTGGACGTCGCTTCGGCACAGTTGTTGTCTGGTTTTTATTAGGCGGCGACCTTTATACGGCGTATACCCTGATTGCCGTTCCCGCTGCCATGTTCGGGCTTGGAGCTTTGAGCGGCTTCTTTGCCGTTCCATATACCATTCTCGCCTATCCGATCGTGTATCTGTTCATGCCGCGTTTCTGGTCGGTCTGTAAAGAACGCGGCTATGTCACTGCGGCGGATTTTGTGCGGGGACGCTTTGGGAGTAACGCCCTGTCTCTGGCCGTTGCGGTGACAGGTATTCTGGCGACCTTGCCCTACATTGCGTTGCAGATGTTCGGTATTCAGATCTCTCTCGCTGCACTGGGGATACCTACCACGTACTCGCTCGGAGGCTTCAACCTTGATATCCCTCTGCTTGTCGCGTTCCTGATCCTGGCTGCTTATACCTACACAAGCGGTCTGCGTGCTCCTGCCATGATTGCTCTGGTCAAGGATTTCATGATCTTTATTGTGTTGTTTGCTGCGATCGTTATTATTCCTGCCAATCTCGGTGGCTTCGGACATATCTTTGCGGCAGCCCAAAGCAAGGCAGTGGCTAATCCAAAGACTTTTTTGTTCATCCTCAAGGGCGCTAACTTCCCGGCCTATGTGACGCTGGCTGTCGGTTCGGCTCTGGCTC
>DAOTTL010000617.1:0-6170 GCA_034438135.1 Ktedonobacteraceae bacterium
ACTCTCTAGTATTCTTATGAAAGAAAGATCAGCGAAAATGCGTACATTAGCGGAAGTTCAGCGAGAGATCGACCATCTTATCAAAGAAGAGTGGCAGAGCGACTACTGGTCTCCACTCTCCAGTCTGGCTCGTCTGACAGAAGAAGTTGGTGAACTGGCTCGTGAAGTAAATCATGTATATGGAGAGAAACGAAAGAAAACCAGTGAGAAGCCGGGTAGTATCTCGACCGAGTTGGCTGACGTTCTTTTTATCGTTGCATCCCTGGCGAACTCACTGCATATAGACCTGGATAGTGCCTTTGAAGAGGTCATGGCCGGATACCAGAAGCGTGATGCAGGACGCTGGAAAACGCAGACCGGTGAGAACGAAGACCTCTAAACGGATCACCCTACGGGATAAGTGCATGTCCCAGGAAGTAACCCACCACAAAGAACAGCGCAAAGGCCAGTAGTCCAATTAACAAAATCATCAGAGCCGGTCGTAGCTTGCTTGAACTGGTCGTATTGGGAGTTGTGTAGCCACCAGCGCGTGCTTCTAGTGACGCCCTTGCAGCAATTGATGGCGAAAGAGGCGCTGACGAGTTAAGAGGGGGTAACGGACCACTATAGGGTGGAAGACTACGTCCGCTCTGATCGAGCTCTCTTCCTGGGAGCGCAGGTGCCATCTGGGCCGCGCCCGCCGAAGAAAACTGACGCACCAGCGGTTCTTCTTGCTGATAGCTGGCAACAGCCGCTGGCGACATAATTGGAGGTTCCAATGTCTCTGCCAGAACTTTGAGCTGTGGATACAGTACTTCCGGGGTATTGATATTCTGAGGATGCGGGCGTACCACTACGCGGGCAATCATCTCGCACAGTTCTGGCGGCGTTCCGCGCGAAAAGCGCAACCTCCCATCGGTCGGAGGTTCCTGAGAGCCAGTAGTCAGTTGGTAGAGTAGTAAGCCAATTGCTCTTGTATCATCTGCCCTACGCCCATCGCTCTGCTGACCCCAGGGCAAATCTGTCTCCAGTAAGGCCACTCCCTCACCACCCAATATACTCCATTTCTGGAAATAGGTGGTTTCAGTAGGTAAGGCGAAATCATTGATGTGCGCGACGCCCTGTTTATCACGAATCACCGACGATGGGATGAGATCACCATGACATACACGTCTGGACGAACTACCTGCATACATCAGTGCCAGGCACATCTGCCAGCCAACCTGGGCAATTTCATAGGGATTTAAGTGGCTCTGCACCAGGGCCTGAAACGAGTCTCCTTCAATATGCTCCTGCACTATGTAGAGGCTGTCAGGCTCGATTATCAGATCGTAAAGACCAATAATATGCGGATGAGAAAAATTAGCAGTCATCTTTGCGGCTGTCCTGTACGCCGCAACCTGGGAAGAAAGCACCGATTTCACAGCCACTGCACGCTGTAGCCGCTGGTCCATTCCCTGATAGACGCTACAAAAAACTGTCTGTTTGATCAGGCGTTGCAACAGGTAACGCCCCTGAATAACCCGACCTGTTTCCACTGTTTGTCTGCCTTTTACACTTTCATACGTCCTGGAAGGTTGTTCTTTTGATCGTCCCTACGATACTAGTTTCTGGTCTGAGCTTCTCCAAGACACTCTGCACAGATTAGCTGGCTGTATTTCAGAAGAGTTCGATCCCAACCGGGCGGAGCAAAATGTGGATCCGCAGCGTCGCTGGCCGCTTTTCCAGCATGTATACTGTTGTCTTAGTTACTGTCGTGGGAAAGTTCTGAAAGTAAATTCTACCTCATAGTCATTTTCAGAGATGAACAGTAGCGAGATTAGTATATCATATCGAGCCAGGCACGCAAAGCAAACAGGACATGCGTCTCAGGTTTTCTCAAAAATTGTTCCTCGCGCCTCAGGCGCTCGGAAAGTTTTATGAGTCATCCCCAATTTTTCTGCGGCTTGCAAAGCCGCCCCTCTCCCCGAGAAAAGGGAGAAATGACTGAGTTTGCAAGCCGCAAAGCGGTTTGCAAACTCAGTCATTTCTCCCTTGAATTCTGGCGGCGCTATGCGCCCGCGAATCGCATTCGCCAACAAAGTCTTAAAAAAGGGGGTGGGGCGGCGATTTTTGTGAAAAACCCTATAACGAAAAAAGCAAAAGACTTGCGGGTTAAAATCATTCAGATGTACAATCTGTGAGGATGGACAATAGATAGAGGAAACATATGCGACAGCGACATTATCTCAAAATTTTTTTACTGGCCCTTCTCAGTTGCGGTTTGTTGCTGAGTGTAAGCATGTTGCCAGTTGCACAAAGGGCATTCGCAGCCTCAGCTCACGCCTTCGTGATCGGTTCTGATCCTGTGGACGGCTCGACTGTCAGCACACTTCCTCACATTATGCGCATCTACTTTGATGCTCCTATAGGAGCGGTCAGTCAGGCAAGAGTCTATGCCTTTCCGTCTGATGCTCCGCCAGATGGTATCCTGGTGAATGCCGGCCCCAGCGTCGTGAATGCGCAGAGTCCGCGTGAACTGGACACTCCCCTGCTCGTCTCAGATCGACTTCCCCAGGGGGGATATGAGGTGCGCTGGACAGCCCTCTCAATGACTGATGGCCAGACAACAAGCGGACTGATCGGTTTTAACCTTGGTCAATCTAGCCTGGGACTCGCAGGCCAGCCAACGTTAGGACCTGGGACCAGTAACTATTTCCCACAACTTGACTTTCAGGGATGGCTGACAGTTATCTGGAACTGGTTGGAGTTGCTCGTTCTGCTTCTCTGGGTGGGTATACTTGTGACTGATTATCTGATTGTACCGTACGCGATTCCCCAGACTATCCAGACTCAGATCCGCAAGCACACACCGCCTTTGCTGATTTTTTGTCTGACCACGTTGCTAGTCAGTGGAACGGTCAATCTCGTTCTGCGTATGACACATTTTAGCTATGCCCTGGGTGAGAATGGTTTCAACCTGAGTGCCGTGAGCCAACTGGTTCTGCATACAAATTATGGCCACTTCTGGCTAATACGGATGGGTCTGCTGCTCCTGGCTGTGCTTTTCTTGTGGTGGACCAGCTATCGTCCCCCCCTCTCTGAGGGAAAATCAGATGGTCTTTCGGTCTTTCGAGGTAAAAAGGGCTTTGTGCAACTGCGTCAGCAGATGCGCACGATGCCCTCGCTGGAGAAATCAGTTGACACCACGTCTACATCCTCTGCCAGTCTGGCTCACGGACAGGCTCGTGTCACCGGGGCAGTGGCAACAACTTCTCTCACTCGCGGAACTACGTCGGCTATTCCTCGGGTTACAGACACCTTTGAGAATACAACAGACACTGAACACCTTCCATCCTGGTGGCAGGCGCTGATCTGGTTTTTTCTGGTGGGACTGGTTATACTCACGCTAGCCTTCTCAAATGAACTTATCTCGCTGGCTCCTTTACCGATGAGTGCAACTGTCCTCGGGTGGCTCTCGCTGGTAGTTCAGGGGATCTGGTTTGGGTGTATGGCATACATAGGTTTTGCTCTGTTTACGCGTTTAGCTGCTACCGATCCAGATCGCTATTCGGAGATGGTTGTGGCAGTTCTCAAATGCACAAAACCTCTTTTGCTGCCCTCTATCGGCATTCTGCTCGTTTGTGAGCTATTTCTCGGCGAGAGTACACTGCACACGCCTGCGCAATTCCTGAACGATCCCTATGGTCGCTCATTTATGGGAGAACTACTGCTCATACTGCTCATGCTGATCTTTACGTGCTATACACTCTTTTACCTTATGCCCAGGTTGCAGCGTCAGACTATTCTGCTCCCAGTCGTCGCAGCTGAAATGCCTGCTCGCCGTGCCCGCAAGGTTGCCATAGATAAAACAGCTCACACCATTGGACGTGCGCTTTCTCTCCTGACCTGTCTGGCGACTGTCGTTCTGCTTTGTCAGTCTCTCATGAGTTTTTTCTCTCCGCCGGTCGTTTTTCCCGCCATCGACTATTCAGCTGTACTCGCTGCGCAGAATGCTGAACCGGTACCCACTGTTCAAAATCAACAGCAGGGGAATCTGGTGGCAACGTTTGAGGTAACACCTGCTCGCATCGATACTGCAAATACCGTGCTTGTCAAGTTGAACGATACCCAGGGAAAGCCGGTATCTGATGCACAGGTGAGAATATCTGTGAATATGGTAATTATGAATATGGGACAGGTTGGTACAGTCGCAAGCCATGAATCCTCGGCGACCTACAGGGCAGTCTTTGATCCTACACAGTCTTTTACGATGGAAGGTGCCTGGGCTGTAGAGGTTGAGGTGACACGGGCAGGTCAACCGGAGATACAATTTGTCTTTCATGTGATCATTTCTTCATAAGTTTTTCTGTAGAAAAAGAGGTTTACTATGTCATCAAAGGCAGTGGCGATTGTGAGTGGCGGGTTGGATAGCGTCAGTCTGGCGTATCTGCTTCATACCGAAGGGTACGACTTACATCTGTTATCATTTGATTATGGTCAACGCCATGTTAAAGAGTTGCGTTTTGCTCAGTTATGCGCGGAACGAATTGGTGCTGAGTTCGATATTATCGACTTGAGCAGCGTGGGAAAGCACTTGAAGGGTTCAGCCCTGACTGATACGATACCTGTTCCTGATGGACACTATGCCGCTCCCACTATGGCGATTACGGTCGTCCCTAATCGGAACGCGATTATGCTCTCGGTTGCCTATGGTGTTGCCGTTGCGGAAGATGCCGAGCTTGTCGCTATAGGAGCACATGGCGGCGACCACTTTATCTATCCCGATTGCCGACCAGCATTTATGGAGGCTTTCAATCAGATGCAGCGTACCGCTGTCGAAGGGTTTGGAAACCCAAAGCTTAGATTAGAAACGCCTTTTCTCTACTTTGGTAAGCATCAAATTGTCAAGCTGGGAAGTGCCTTGCAGGTTCCATTCGCGGATACCTGGAGTTGCTATAAAGGTGGCGAAAAACATTGCGGAACCTGTGGAACCTGTGTTGAGCGCAAGGAGGCCTTTGAACTTGCTGAGATCCCTGATCCAACTACGTATGAAGCGTAGTCACCAGGAAAGAAGGATGGCTGCATCGGCGCATTGCGCCAATGCAGCCATCCTTCTTTCTATGAGTCAGCCCTCATTTTTACAAAATGAGCAAACACTCATTCTGGCGGCGTAGCCGCCACAGCTTGAGGAGAGATGGCTGAGTTTGCTTGCAGCGAAGCTGCAAGCAAACTCAGCCATCTCTCCTCACTTTTGGGAGAGGGACGCTTTGCAAGCCGTTGAAAAGTGAGAGATCTTTATAACTTTAAGTCACAGCTCGGTTTTTTCCCAGCTTACTCCAATGGGATTGGGGAAGGCTATCGCACCCTGCTTGATAACAGTTTCGCTGAACGGTTGAACCAGGTTTAATAGGCGCTTTGTGTTTGTTTCATTCAGATGTTGCCAGGGTGGGAGTGCAAGCTGATCTGTATGATCTTCGATGTCCTGACGCAAGGCCTGACCCTGGGGAGTCAGCATGGCAGTTTCGTCCAAAAGACCTCGCGCTTGCAGACGTGTCTGTGCCGCTGCCCATTCTTCGTCACTCCAGCCACGATTCTTCTGCAAGAGTTCTCCAGGCACATTTCCTGTTCCAACCAGCGTGAGATGGGCTTCGCAGCCATCAATGCCTGCGGCGAGAAGCGAGGTGACGTGTCCATCGCCACGAAACTCGCGGAGCAGGGTTGTGGCATGCCAGAGCACCATGTGCGGTTCCTGGGGCCAGGGCAGATCCGTATAGGCGGCAAAAAGTGGACGACCGATAACCTCACAGCCCTCAGTTGCCTGCCGGGCAAGCTGGGCCGCTTCTGCCATGCTCTCAGAGTGAATGGCTTCTCCCAGCAGGCGACGCAGTGCACCGTCGGCGATTTTGTAGCGAGTTTCCAGGACTTTCTCAGGAGTGGAGAAGTGCCAGGCGTCTGGGATAGCTCTCTGGACCATACGAGGGTGAAAGTTATAGAAGGTCGCTGTAATCAATGAGGCGGATGCCGCGCCCAGGGGAGCCGCACGCGAGGCAAAATAGCTCATCCAACCCCCTTTCAGTCCTATTTCACGGTAAGCAGGGGGAGCTTCGGAGGCAGGATAGACAACTGCGGGATAGGGTTCCAGCACCTGCACGGCCTGACGTATCAGTGGATGGGAAATATGTGATGCCTGTGAAGCCATAACGATATGA
>DAOTTL010000618.1:0-5293 GCA_034438135.1 Ktedonobacteraceae bacterium
ACATATCGTGTTATTCTCAAGTCAGTAATCATTCTTATTTACTTAAACACCGCCATTATAGCTCATATTCCATAAAAAAGCCAGCGAAAAACTATTTCAGCAGGGCTATTTCATTCTCCGAAAGCCAGAGGCTTTCGGCCCCACCCCCCTGAGTTTGAGATGAGTTGGAAGGGCGGTGGCCTTCGCCACCGCCCTTCCAACTCATCTTTTTTTGAAGTGGGGGAGGGGATTCTTCATGAGAATGAAATAGCAGGGCTATTTCAGAGTCCTGGAATGCCGTTTTGCTCGTCTCGCTGAGACGAGCAAAACGGCATTCCAGGACTCTAAAAGAAGACTCTACCCACTAGCGGAAATTGACGGCATGCGGTATAATAGCCCAGCGGATCCTGATGCAGCATTATCTATTTCAGAGCCTCTTCGCCAACACATCCCGTAATGCTGTAGAGCACAACAAAAGAACTATCTAAGGAAGGTACAGAACCGTGCCGTGGTGTAAATATTTTATCCCAAAGATCGCCGCGTCCGGGATTAGTCCCAACGACCCGGAACTGAATGAACATATCATGTATGCCAAGTGCGTCAGAGGGCACGTACTTAAAGACGCCAACGATTGGCTGGCCTGCGAGAATTTACCTGCCCCCGACGCCCTCTGCTGGCAGGAGGGTGGAGATACCCTCTTCAGTTTGAGATGGAAACAGAGGAATGAAGTCCAGACGCTCGAAGAAACGCCACCAGACGGAACAGACCAGCGTCTGTCAACCAGGTCATAGGACAGAGACATCGCTCATGGCTCGACAACACATCGCTTCACATGCATATGTACAACCTGTGCCAGAATTCATTCAGCGCGTGCATCTCTCCCTCCTCACCTGGTACGCCAGTGCCAAACGTGAGTTGCCCTGGCGTACGACAAGTGACCCTTATGCGATTCTTGTCTCCGAAGTGATGCTTCAACAGACTCAGGTAGAGAGAGTTATTCCGAAATATCACCAGTTTCTGGCAGCTTTTCCCACCCTTGCTGAACTCGCCGATGCGCCAACGGCGGACGTTATCTCAAACTGGGTTCCCCTGGGCTATAATCGTCGCGCGGTTAACCTGCAAGCCATCGCACGCCAGGTCATCGAGTTCTATGGAGGAAAACTACCCGAGACCATCGAAGAGCTGCTCAAGCTCAAAGGTATTGGACGCTACACAGCCGGAGCAATCGCCTGCTTCGCCCACCGCCAACAGGTCAGTACCGTTGATACCAACATCTACCGTGTCCTGCACCGCGTCTTTCTGGGGCTGGAATATCCTGCGCCAAAGTTGAGCAATGAAGCGATGTTCACCTTCGCCGGGCATGTTCTACCTCCGGGCGAAGCCTATAACTGGAATCAAGCATTGATGGACCTGGGTGCAACCATCTGCACCAGCGCGAATCCCCACTGCACCAGTTGTCCGCTCCAAACAATGTGCTCAGCCTACCAGGAGATGAGCCAGCAGAGCCTTTTTCCATCAGGTACAGTCCTGCGCCAGTTGCGCAAGGTAGCCGAAAAGAAAGCGCCCTATAAAGCTCAGCCCTTTACAAGTACAAACCGTTATTTTCGAGGAAGGGTTATTGCCCATCTACGGACAGTCCCCACCGGCGTACAATTGCCATTGGAAGAACTAGGGCCAATCCTCAAAGCTGATTTCCAGAGCGACGATCTGCCCTGGCTGCAAAAAATCCTCGCAGGTCTGCAACGAGATGGACTGATACGTTACTCAGAAAAAGGTGTATGCTTGCCATAGATCGATCCGGCAAATTGCCAGGCCCAAAAGCGGGATTGTAAAGGGTCGCCCATGGTCGAAACAAAGTAAAAGTGGACACTCTTTATTCCACATGTTACGCTATAGGAAAGAAGAATTTCTGACCCTGAAAGATGGAAAAAGAGTATTCTCGCGGCAACCCTCGCCAGTCATAAAAACTCATATTTTCGACGGTCAGAATACTACATACTTATGGAGGTACATACATTGCAACTCAAAAGCGTTGATGATATTACTATAGACCACCGACATATTTTTCTCTCACCTCACTTCGACGACGTTGTCTATTCTTGTGGAGGAACTCTGGGTGTGCAGGTTAGCGTGGGACTGCGGCCACTGGTAATCACTATCTTTGGAGGCACGCCCCAGAATCCACAGCTAAGCCCCTTTGCCCTGGACAACCATCGCCGGATGGGCTTTAGCCAGAACGTCCCGGCAGTTATTCAAGCCAGGCGCGAGGAAGATGCAGCCGCGATGGAACTCCTTGGTGTAGACTATCTCTGGCTGGACTACACTGAAGCCCTGTATCGTGGTACACCTGCCTACTATACAAACAATGCTCAACTCATGGGCGGCGAAGTACACGCAGATGATCGCTGGATCGACGAAAAACTGGCCGAAACATTGGTCTCCCTGTATAACCACCTGCCCTCTACAGTCTGGTACGCTCCACTTGGCATCGGCCTGCATGTTGATCACCAGATTGTCTGCTCCGCCGCTGACCGACTGACCGAAATGGGCGCACGTGTCAATCTCTATGAAGATTTTCCGTATATAACTCGCCAGAGAGACGCCCTGGATGAACGCCTGAAAGATTTTGGGGATACTCTGGAACCTGCACTGGTCGAAATGTCCGAAATGCTCCCCCTGCGTCAGAATGCGGCTGCCAGGTACACCTCACAGACTGCTCTTAACTTTGGCGATGAGGCAACGATGCTTAAAACCATCGCAAACTACTCTCACACTATCCGCCCGGTCGAAACGGTCTATCTGGAGCGCTATTGGACTGCCCGCTAAAGACAAACCTGAAGAATGTCAGATGGAGAAAAAGTTTTTCAGCAAGATCACAAGCCATCTCATCCCGTTGAGCAAAGAAACAGAGCGGGCCAACAGGTGTCAGGTGCCACCTTTTCGCCTGCTTTGCTCCTCTTTCAGCCGTTAGAAGGAGTATTGCTATGGAAGTAAATAGACAGACATCGATTCAATTTCATCTCTTGGATGAGAACAAACAACATCTTCAGGACCTTCCATGGCATCTTCCACTGGAGCAATGGGATGAACAAGGTGTCCCCTTACTCACTATCCGCCGAGGGGAATCCCGTCACCCCGTTGTCTTTATTGAACGGCAGGGTGTACGCTACGCCATCAAAGAGACAACGCCGCACATGGCCGAGCGCGAAATCCACAATTTTCATGAAATTCGGCAGCGTGGGATTCCGACGCTCAGTCCGGTGGGAACCATCATCGTGCCTCATCCCCCTGTCTCACTTGGAGTCCTTGGACCGGGAGGAAGAGCACAATACACAAGCGGTGACAAAGGCTATACCATCACCCTGTTAGCTCCACGGGTTGTTCCACATGTCTACCTTTATCGCCTCTCGCTAACCAGGCGCACCAGACAGCGACTCCTTTCCACCGTCGCCATCCTCATGATCGAACTCCATCAACATGGCGTCTACTGGGGTGATCCCTCTCTAGCAAACATCCTTATACGCATCGATGGAAAACATGTGCTCGCCATCATGGCCGATGCAGAGACAACCGAACTGTTTTCTGGAACCATCAGCGACGGGCTACGTGAACAGGACCTGGCCTCCTTTGCCGAAACTCTGGCCTGGCAGGCTGAAGATCTGCGCCAGGCACATAGTCTGCCCGAAAGCACCCGTATCCTGGACGACAGCGATTTTCGCTACTTTGAACGTCGCTACCGCTGGCTACGTCGCCAACACAATAGCCTGGAAAACCGTGAAATACAGTTCGCCACCTTCTATCAAGAACAACAATTTTTGCACACCATCAATCGCTGGGGCTTCTCCCTCCTAAACGCAACCGGGAACACCCTTCAGGGATTAATTGCAGTCCGCCCTGGCTGGTACCAGCAGCGCGTTAAAGAACTCCTCCATATCGCCGTTCCGCGCTCCTATGCACGCCGTTTCTACAATACAATCCTGGGACATCAGGCCCTTCTTAGTAAACAAGAAAAACGCCAGGTCAGTATTGAAGAAGCTGCCCGACACTGGTATACACAATATCATCTCCCCGCTATCCTTCTGCTACGCCGTGTACTCACCAGCGGACAAGATCCAATGAAAGCTTACTTTCATGTCATGCTCCACAAATGGAAGATGAGCGAAAAGGCAGGATACGAGATCCCCCTGGAAGAAGCCATGGTAGATTGGTCAATGCACACCGCTAAAACTGGCAGACTCGGTACCGTCGATCCCGCTTTACAAGCGAAACAGGACCATGCATCTGAAATGACTACCGAGGTACTGGCACCAGCCCTGATTGAGGATGACACCCTCGATCCTCTCCTCTCAACTGCAGAAAGACCTCTGGTTCATCTCTCTCATTCTGAAATGGAGACAAAACTGCCCGCCATCCTTGATGGTACTCATGAAGAGCAATAATTTCTTTTCTCGCCTGTCTCCTTCCTTCTCTTCTTCTCTATGAAGCAGATCGATAGGTTTTTATTTATATATACAGAAATATTCTTTTTTTAAGCAAAACCGAGCAGAAAATATAATCCATTTATCCTCGGCTAATTGTGAATAAGCTATAATAGTGATAGAATATGTGCGGGCATGGAGGAGACTCTAGTTTGCACAAACTCACCTAAGTTAGAGACAGCAGTGAAATTGAATGTATCGCAATACTAGTAAAGAATCCTGGAGGGTAGATGAAAGGGATTGCAGGCTTTACCCTGGGACGATATGAACTACGTAGCCGCATTGCACAGGGAGGTATGGCAGAAGTGTACCTGGCATATGACCGCCGGGTACGTCGTCAGGTAGCAGTTAAAGTGCTTTATGGACGTGATGAACCATTTGTGCGTCGTTTTGAGCGTGAGGCGCTGGCGGTTGGTGCGCTCTCCCACAATCACATCTTGCCACTCTATGATTTTGGGGAACAGAGTCCCTGGTATTACCTCGTCATGCCCTATGTCGATGGCTGCACATTGCGAGACTACATTTTTCAGAATAAAGTTCTCACCCTGGAAGAAGCCGCCAGTTTTCTGAGTCAGATTGCTTCAGCCCTGCAATACGCACACGACCACGGAGTTGTTCATCGGGATGTGAAACCATCAAATATCCTCTTGCGCCAGGACGGGTATGCTTACCTGGTCGATTTTGGTCTGGCCAAGGCCATGCAGGGAGCAGAAGCCCTCACCAGCGCAGGTGCAATGGTTGGCACGCCGGAATACATGGCCCCAGAGCAATCGAATGGCAATAGTGACTATCGCAGCGACATCTACTCCCTGGGTGTAATTCTCTATCAGATGCTC
>DAOTTL010000619.1:0-5700 GCA_034438135.1 Ktedonobacteraceae bacterium
GGGAGGGCAGGGTCACCCGAAAAATAGTAGCGAAGATCTGTTGGTTCGACAGCCATTATTCCCCCTTACATCTATTGAAAAGGTTATTGAACAGACAAAGCAGTCGTGTCTGATCTTGCAGGAGGACACAGAAAAACATCTCCCCAACTAGTATAACTCATTTCTCCTCAATTTGTTGTTTCTCTCCGGTCCTGTAATTTGTCTCATCATGAACAGATAGAGCATATGCTTCTCTGAAGCATTTAGTTGTCCCCATCATATTTGAAACGCAAGAAATAAGGGGTTTCAGTAAATAGAGAGACAAGCCCTTATGACAGTCTTATTCAGTGCGTTGCCAACCCATCCGTCAGAAGATTATTTAGCTCAACATTCGAAAGAAGAGCATAATGGGCACACGAAAGATCTTCAGGCCCATAAAAGCACGAGTATCTCCCACTAGAAAGCGAAAAGAGGGAGTTCCTATGGCAACGCAATCACGTGACACGCACATGGAGGCAGAACGCTTCAAAGCAGAAAAAAGAGACTTCAGGGATGCTCTCTCCCCACACGACACCCTCACATTTTGACATCTTATCCCGCCGTCAACCCTGGATTTTGAATGATTTTGATGGATTGGTAATGCCCCTGAAGAGAGGTCATGATAATGTTTGTTCAAATGGCACAAAGCGGCTTCTCAGGTTTTTGTCTTAATGCCCCGAAGAGAGGCTGATCACCTCTCTTCGGGGCATTAAGACAGGCTACTGTTGAGGAAAAATGATCACTTTGATCGCCCGCTCCTGACGGTTTTCTGATAACGCAATGCCGTCCATATAGTGAGCCAGGGGCAAACGGTGCGTTACGAGTGGCGCGACAGTTATCGTTCCCATTTCAATCAAACGCAAGGCTTGTTCAAAGTGCGCACTGGTATAGGCAAAGATGCCATGCACCGTGAGATCTTTGAGCAGAAAGATATCCGCCGGCAGGTTCAGCGTGGCTGTATCACCTGCAACCCCTGTCAGAATAATGCGCCCTCCACGTCGGGCCAGTTGAAAGGCCAGTTGGAGTGCTGGAAGCTGTCCGGCACTCTCGTAGACAATATCCGCCCCGGTCCCATCTGTCAGCTCTTGCACGGCCTGCTGAACCTCTCGCGGACTCCCCGTCACAAAGTGCGTTGCTCCCAGTTCCAGCGCGGTCTCCTGATTGCTGGCACGACGACCAACCACGATCAGCCTGCGAGGATGGTACTGGGCAAAGAGGCTCACACCCAGCAGTCCGAGCGTTCCCGGACCAATGATCACGACCGTTTCTCCTGGCCTGGGATTGGCTGACTCTACTCCGTGCAACGCGCAGGCAGCAGGCTCAGTGAGCGCAGCATACTCAGCCTGGAGTTCACGTTGAAAGGGATGCAGCAGATCGGCTCGAACCGCGACCAGTTCGGCCAGTCCTCCATCGTGAGTAAACCCGAACTCATCATACTGTACGCAGAGATTGGTCGCGCCTTGCCGACAACGAGCACACATCCGGCAATAATGATGTCCCTCAACGGCCACAGGCGTTCCTGAGGGCAGCACCTCGCTGCCGGACGTGACAATTTCCGCCACCCATTCATGCCCAGGCACGATCGGATAGCGTCCATATTCAGCAGGCCGTGTTCCGCGAAACAGGTCAAGGTCACTCCCACAGATCCCAACCGCCAGGGGACGAACCAGTACCTCACCTGCCCCAGGAACCGGCACCGGGCGTTCGCGCAACAGCACCTGACCAGGACGTTCAATTACCAGTGTACGCACGCATTGGTTCTCCTTGCTCTCATACACGTTTGACCTGACGAAACTGCCAGTCCTTCTCGCAGAGATGAAAAAAGACCTCTTCCTTCCCATGTGTGCGCTTTATGCGATTTGGAGGACGATTTTGGTCGCGGCGGCCTGTCCGCTCACCAGGTCCGCGAAAGCCTTGGCACCTTCCGCCAATGGACGCTCCTCTAGCCAGGAAGTCGCTGACGAGAACACTCCCTGGGTGATGAGAGCGAAAGCTCTTTCAAAATCGGCACGCTCATAGGCAAAGCAACCCGTCACGGTAATCTCTTGCCGAACCAGATAATTGACGGCCAGCGGTGAAGCCTCATCATGCAAGCCAATAAAGACGACACGACCACCAGGCACAACCGCCTGGAGCGCTTGTGCGCGTGTGATTGTCGCCCCAACGGCGTCAATCACTGCATCTACCCCTCCTGGCACAAGCTGCTTGATCTGCTGCTCTACGTTCTGCTGACTCACGTTGATGGTTTCCAGTGCTCCCCATTGACGCGCCACGGCCAGGCGTTGTTCCGAGAGATCACTGATATAGATACGCTCAATGCCCAGGGCACGGGCCGCAATCAGGCAGAATAGACCAATCGGACCTGCACCTTGAATGAGCAAACTCTGTGCGGGATCAGCGTGAGTGAGTGAGACCGCACGCATGGAGCAAGCCAATGGTTCCGTTAAGGATGCGAGCGGTTCCGAGAGGTCCTCTGGCAGCGCATAGCACTGCCTGGCTGGCACGATGACATAGTTTGCAAAGGCTCCTGGCAGATGAGCTCCAATCAACTGCCGATTACGACAAAGGTTGGCGTACCCGGCCATGCAACGGTCACACGTCCCACAGGTAATAAGAGGGTTAAAGGTCACACGTGTCCCGGCGAGGGCAGGACTCCCGTCTGCCAGGGTGGCCTCCGTTCCCGCCACAAGTGAACCGGCTGCTTCGTGTCCCATAACCAACGGAGGCTTGCGCAAACTATTTTGGCCCAGATACCCGCTCAATTCTGATCCACAGATGCCTGCGGCTCGCACAGCGATTAAGACTTCATCAGGTGCCGGTTTGGGAACGGCTTGCCGCTGCATCTCCATCTGGCTCGGGCCGATCCAGACCAGTGCCTCCATCTCATTTAATTGGCTCATGTGTTCATTCCTTTCCGTTCAGCAATGCTATGTGTACGCCTCTTCCTGTTCGTAGTCTCTCTTCAATCTGGTTCTATTTCTCCTGCTTTGACTCATTGAGAGCAGAGACTATATCTTTTTCCAGTCCATCGATACCTGCGCACGAATACCCGCCAGCAGGAGTTGACACGCTTCTGCAAAAATTTCTTCGGGTGGATACCCGTATTCAACTTCAACACTCACGCGATGCACTTCCAGGCGCACCATCATAGCTCCCACCATATTGATCAGAGCCGCAGCCACCAGCGCTGGCTTGAGATTGGGCCGCAAAGAGCCATCTGTGATGCCCTGGTGAATCACCTTGATGACAGGATCGGGAGCACCGCCGAGCGTACGCCGCGTCAGTTCAAGAAGTCGATCAACCTCTTGCGTCCCGGTGTACATAAGGTCAAATTGCGCCAGAAAATGTAGATGCTCCGGTTGCCGGGTCCAACCTCGCTTATAATAAGCCAGCAGGGCCACCAATTGCTCGTAGCCAGTTCCCTCTCCCTGTAAAGACTGCCACATCTCCTCCTGGCCACTTCCAAAGATCTCTTCCAGAATAGTCCAGGCAATCTCCGACTGGTTCGGAAAGTATTGGTACACGGTAGGACGGGTGACTCTAGCTTCGCTTGCGATCTCACCCAGCGTCGTGGCCTGAATACCCTTCTGGATAAAGAGTTTTTTCGCAGCCTCCAGAATGGTCGCCCGTTGCCGGTCTCGATGCTGTTGATAGGTCTTTTGCGGCGCTTCTTGCATCTCTATGCTAATACCTGCTTCATACGTCAATCATGAAAGAAAACACCACTTGACCAGTTCCTTTTGAAAAAGAGGCCTGACGCCAGGTGTCCAGAGAAAAGAGCGAGCAGGTGTCTCTTTCACAGTAGCTGACCAGTAATTTTTACATAGTGTAAATATTTTTCTGTAGTGTAAGATATTACGCTGGTTTTGTCAAGGAGAGCTAACACTGATAGGAAAGTCTATGGTACAGTAGGTTTACAACACAGTCAAACAGCAGGTGCAGATTTCTCACCGTGCTTATTTAGAGAGGTAACAGGAGCAAGAAACATGAGTGCAACTCCCTCGCGTCTTCAACGCATTGCCACCCTGGAACAAAGCCCATCCATCCTTACACGCTTGACCGCTACGCTGCCAGATGCGACGCTCGATTTTCGCACTGGCCCGGATGAGTGGAGCATTCGCGAGATTATGGCCCATCTGGTGGACGATGAGATGTTCGTGATGCGCACACGGATAGAGCGTATGATGGAGGAGGAGAATCCGACACTTCAGTCGCATGATGAGAAGAAGTGGTATACCCAGCGCAACACCTCACGCGATACCATCAACGAACTCCTGAGCGACTTTGCGACGCAGCGTGCGGCCAGTCTGGGGATTCTCACCCTCTTGCGCGACCAGGAGTGGGTGCGTACGGCTTACCATCCTGAGTACGGTCATTTCACGGCATCGACCTGGCTTGGAAACTGGGCTGAACACGACCTGGTCCATATTCGGCAGATCGAGCAGACGATAGAGGCAGCAGGCCAACACGTCTAAACCGGCCTATAGCAACTCTCTGCTCACGGAGAGCAGAGGGTTGCTATAGCCTTCCCTCTTTGAGAGATAGTGAGTGAGTTCAAGGGGTGGCTGTAAAATCTCTTGCGTATTCATACCACTTGCCATAGTTCCCTCCCTCGGACAGATACTCAGTGATGTGGAGTTATTATAGCAAACCAGCATCCTGGAATGCACGTTGCATCCAGGGAAGCAGACCAAGTTGGCTCACCTGCTGTTCAACAGCAGGAACATCTAACTCTGGACCTTGCACTTTGAGCACACCAAGCAGTTCATTCCAAAGATCATCCGGTTCTTCAGTTCGCCCTCGGCTCGCGAGCTTGGCCTCTACCTGCCGAATCTCCGTTAGTGCCAGGACTGACACATCTTCGGGAGCAAGTACCGGGAATGCAGGTTTTCCTTCAACCAGGATCAGGCGATGGATACGGGCTAACATGCTCGTTTCACCCAGATATGCCTGAGGAAACGCAACCTGGACAGAAAACAATGAGGGCAGGTGGTAATAGGTCAGAGAGCTTCTTGTCTTGAGAGCCGCTTGAATATCAGCAGCACGCACATAAAAGGCTGCTGGCAGCAATTCCTGAAGGAAGGGAGCATCTACCTTGTCCAGATTGGCCAACACATTCACTTGCAGATGTGTTTGTTGCATTCCATACAGCGAGCGGGCGAGAGAGCCAGTCAATGCGCAGGTGATACCCATGCTCTCTAACGTCTGCACGACAGGAGTAAAAGCAGCTGCAAGATCAATTCCCGCAAAGGTAGATAAGATCTGCCGCTGCATGGCAGTCTGGCGCAATTCCAGAGTGAGAGACGTCCCCAACGTCCGTTCAACGGAGAGAAACATGGCTTCCGATTCGGTTAATCCTGGCTGTGCTTGTTGGAGGACAAGGAGAGCAGGCACGCGAATAGAACGGCTCATCGATGCCGCCAGTTGAAAGCGTCTGCTTACCCCTTTTCTTCGCAAGAGCGCAATTAGAACGCGCTCGGCTTCAGGGGAAGTGTCAATTGACTGTGTTCTCATGGATGCCTCTCCTTGTTCATCGTGAGCGCTGGTAGATCAGCAGTTTCAATCTCTCCCGAGATGCTTCTTCCTCTGCGACCACAATATCAAAGCACATTGAAATGTTAAATGTATTGTTTCAATCTCTCCCGAGATGCTTCTTCCTCTGCGACCATGCCGATTTTAGAG
>DAOTTL010000620.1:0-21428 GCA_034438135.1 Ktedonobacteraceae bacterium
TGATTAAGTAGTTATACACCTCTATATACGTTGGTTAAATAGAAATGGATTACAAAGAAAAATCTTTTGATGAAAGTGGTAGAATTTGTTCATCAGAAAGCCGAAAGATTGGCAGCAATATGATGAATAGTTGCCAACTTGACGAAAACCGCTCTTCGTAAGTACAATGACCTTATAAGTAACGTATAAATAATTAGCAAAAAGACGTAAGGTTCTGGCCGTTTGGCTTCCATATATTGATAGTTTATGGCCAATGCGCATTTCTCCCACCAGCGTCTTATAAAGGAGTTCATTATGGAGCTTGGTCTCTATACATTTGCGGATGTGATGCTTTCGCCCCAGAGTGGGGAGATGATCAGTCCTGTGCAGCGTCTGCGGAATCTTATGGAAGAAATTGAACTGGCCGATCAGGTTGGTCTCGACGTCTTTGGAGTTGGTGAGCATCATCGTCCTGAATACGCTGTTTCGGCTCCTGGGGTAGTGTTGGCCGCCGCCGCAGAGCGTACACGCAAGATTCGTCTGACAAGCGCCGTCACCGTCTTAAGCTCGGACGATCCTGTCCGTGTGTTTCAGCAATTTGCGACCCTTGATCTGCTTTCTGAAGGGAGGGCGGAGATTATGGCTGGGCGCGGCTCATTTATCGAATCTTTTCCACTCTTTGGTTACGATCTCGACGACTATGAGCAGTTGTTCGCTGAGAAGCTCGATCTACTGCTTCGTCTGCGAGAGACGGAACGCATTACCTGGTCAGGTCAGCACCGTCCAGCTCTTGACGGGTCCGGCGTTTACCCACGTCCACTCCAAAATCCCTTGCCCGTCTGGGTTGCCGTTGGGGGCACTCCTGCCTCGGTGATTCGTGCGGGAAGTCTTGGTCTTCCCATGGCGCTCGCCATCATCGGAGGGGAGCCTGCGCGTTTTGCTCCCTTCGTGAAGTTGTACCGGGAGTCGGTACGGCGTGCAGGACACGACGTGGCAGCGCTCCCTGTGAGTATTAACTCACATGGCTATATTGCTGACACCTCGCAAGCGGCCAGAGATGAGCACGCGCCTTTCCAGCTAGCGATGATGAACAAATTGGGACCAGAGCGTGGGTGGCCGCGGATCGGTCGGCGAGATTACGATGTGTCGAGTTCACCGCGAGGTGCGCTAGTGGTTGGAAGTCCCGATGAAGTTATCGAGAAAATCCTTGGGCAATATGAAATATTCGGCCATCAGCGCTTTCTCATGCAGATGAGCATTGGCGCAATGCCTCATAGCAAGATACTGCATGCTATCGAGTTGTTTGGTACCAAAGTGGCCCCGGTCGTCAGACGTGAGACCAGTTCTGCGCCTGTGCCAGAGGAGCCGTTGCTGGATGCTCGTTCGTAAATCAGGTGGATGTGAGTCATCCCTCATTTTTCAGCGGCTTGCACAGCCGCATCTCCTCTCGAAAAAAGAAGAAGCGAGGCTGTTTAGCGGGGCGAATGGCCCGCCAAACAGCCTCGCTTCTTAGGAAAAGGGGTAAGGCGGCCTGCCGTGCAGGCCGCCTTACCCCTTTTCTCCTGCTTTTGCAAAAGCAGGAATGACTCATACCTCTATTTGCTCTCGGCAGCAGCCACCTCTCTTTGACGACCTACCAGTTCTTTGCCTCGTACCAATGAGGTGAAGACTCCCAGTACGGCGATAATCGCGCACACGATAAACGTTGTGTGAAAGGCGGTGGTAAACGTCTGTTGAAGAGCGACAAGTCGTTCGGGCGGCAGATGCCTGGCACCTGTACTCAAGAGAGCACCGGCCACCGCACCTCCCATACTGGTAAAGATCGCGCCAGCCAGGGCCACACTAATGCTCTGACCCGTGACACGACCAGTGGCCAGAAAACCAGATGCAACCCCCTGTCGATTGCGTGGGGCCGCTCCCATCAGTGCACTGTTATTTGGCGATTGGAAGAGTGCCTGACCCGCGCCAGCGACGAGCAGACGCCAGATGATATCGAACACCGAACTCTGCGCATTTAGCTGGCTGATAAACACCAGACCAATACAGGCAATGGTCAGACCTGCCGCAGCTAACCAGCGCGACCCGATTTTGTCCGCCAATGCTCCGCTAAACGGCGCAATCACCGCGATAGCTAGCGGCAGAGGCGTGAGCAGTAATCCTGCTTCTATCACTGAAAAGCCCCGCAGTTCTTCTAAATAGAAGGGGAGCATAAAGCTGACTGCGAACAGTGCCAGAAAGCTCATGATCAAACTGATATTGGCCGAGACGAAGAGCCGATTGCGCAACAATTGGAAATCGATAATCGGGTCGGTGATACGTCTCTCAACCGGAACGAGCAGGACAAGCGCAAGCACACCAGCGATCATCGTCAAGATCAGCGCCGGTGAACTCCAGCCCCATTCTTGTCCAAAAGAAAGACCTAGCGTCAGAGCAACCAGTCCCACCGCGAGCAAAATCGCGCCCGCAGGATCGAAGCGACCCCTGGTACGTTGCTGACTTTCTTTGAGAATGAGCACGCTCAAGATGATCCCAATAACCCCTAGAGGGAAGTTGACATAAAATATCCAGCGCCAGGAAAAATTGGCGGTGATGAGACCGCCCAGGGTTGGACCTAAACTTGTGCCCAGGGCCACAAAGACGGCGTTCATTCCAAGTGCTCGACCGCGTTCTTCAGGCGGGAACGCGCTGGTGAGCATAGCGGGACTGACCGACATAATCAATGCTCCGCCGATGCCTTGAAAAGCTCGGGCGGCAATCAGTATTCCCAGGGAAGGTGACGCGCCGCAGATGGCCGAGCCAAGGGTAAAGACAATTAACCCGATAATCCAGAGTCTTTTGCGGCCAGCTATATCTGCCAGGCGTCCAATGGTCAGGAGCATGCCTGCAATGGCTAAAAGATACGCTATAATTACCCATTCAATCTCGCCATTGAGTGGTACCTGAAAATAATTCGCTATAGTAGGCAGGCTAATATTGACAATTGAAGAATCAAGTGTGGCCATAACGATACCGATCGCCAGGATCGCCAACACAGTCCATTTATTTGGCAGTGAGGTCGGGTTCGCCGAGGTGGGTGTATTCTTCTTTGCCTTATCGAGAGCATAGTCCTGGGTTTTTCCTTGTTGCATAAATACTACCTGTTTTCTGATACATCGAGAATGATCTTTTGTTATCAAGCATAACATCTCTATGCAAAGATTTATGCCGCCACAGGCGGCAGCATAAAAGACAGAAGAAGCGAGCCTGGGTGGCGGCCAATGCCCTGCCACCCAGGCTCGCTTCTTCTGTCTCTCTCTATCGCCGCAGGCCACAGAGAGAGACAGTGCAAAACCTATTCCTGCTGCTTTTTCCATTGACGAAACACCTGGAGCAGATCTTCCTTTGTTTGCGGAAAAACCTCCTCCTGTGCCAGGTTGCGGAGCATGTGGATGGTTGTACGCACCTGTTCGAGATAATTTGTGCAACCGTCACAGGCTGCAATATGTTCTTCGACCTGTGCTCGCTTCTCTGGCAGGAGGGCATCTTCGAGATAATCGGTGATAAGCTCTACGACCTCCTGACAGGCAATACCTGCGGGAGGCGTATATTCTGGTTGACTCTTGTCCGCCGATGCTCGTGTAAAAAGTTTTTTGAACCATGTATCCATACTGCTTCCCTTCAACCCTCCTCTTTCTCGTTAAGATACTGTTCAAGGGCGCGTCGAACTTTCGAGCGTGCTCTATGAAGAAGCACTCGCTGATTGGTCTCAGAAACATCGAGCACACCACAGATCTCTTCTGGGGTCCAACCTTCTACATCATGCAATGTTATGACCGCTTGCTGGTTGGGTGGGAGTGTCTGAATGGCCAGTTCGATGTGGGAGTAGGTTTCCTGTGAAAGGAGTCGCTGCTCGGGAAGCTCATCCCAATTTTCCGGTAGAGAAATCCAGGTGCCAGGCTTTTGAGCACCTGGCGGGAAGAAACGATCTGGATCTACAGCAGGCTCGTTGATATCAGTATCTGTATCTGAAAGCGAGGAGAAAGGAATGCTCCGTCCTTCACGGAGCGCCACAGTTTTCGCCCGATTTGTAAGAATGTGGAAGATCCAGGTTTTGAGTGAGGAACGACCCTCAAAGCGGCTCAGTCCCTGAAGGACGCCCATCCAGGTTTCCTGAATGACTTCTTCCGCGATTGTTTGTTTAGGAATGTAGATCATAGCGAGACGTAGCATTGCACGATGATGTCGCTCAATCAGCAGTGTAAATGCATGCTCATCGCCGTTGCGCAGCATTTCAATGAAGTGTTGCTCGCTCTCTGGCGTCATGACACTCTCTAATGCGACATCTGTAGACATCTGGCTGGCAATGAGTATGTCTCGCTGATTAGCTGGTTGGTTTGTACTTTCACTCATCAAATCTTGCTTTCGGACAAACCAGAAATAAATTCTTGTTGGTTTTGGATCGCAACGATGGTAGTATAGTGGGCATTCGTCACGTCAGTAGTGTACGTTAGGATGGATGTTCAGTCAAGCTATCTTTTTTTCCTCCCCACCCAATTATAAGTATGAGTCATCCCTGATTTTGCAAAAGCAGAACAAAAGGCTTTCGGCCTGCACAGCAGGCTGCCCCCTCACAAGTAGAGGTTTCTTGCCGATATTCTGCATCGCCCTGGCAGTCCACCCCGCCCCACTTTAACAAGAGCAACTGGTGTGTTGTGGCGCATTCGCGCCACAACACACCAGTTGCTCTTGTTGTGCTCTGTCGCCTCTGGCGAGAGAGGGAAAAGCGAGAAAAAACCTCTACGTGTAAGCAGGCCGCCCCATCCCTTGCTTCTTCTTTTTTCGGGGGAAAGGGGCTTTGCAAGCCCCAGAAAAGTCAGGGATGGAGCATACTTCAAAGATGTAACAAATTAGCTGAAGATGAGACAATAGTTACAGGGCTTCTATGTCTCACATGACATAACTTGGACGAGCGATTTTCAGAGCAAGCCCTGATCTTGAGTATCTAAGATAACGATAAAAACCAGGAGAGAAGAATTTGAGTAATCTACCAATCGCCGATTACGCTTTATTGTCAGACTGTCGCTCAGCCGCGTTGGTCAGTCGCATGGGTTCTATTGATTGGTTATGCTTTCCCCGTTTTGATGGGCCATCTATTTTTGCTCGCCTGCTCGACGAACAGGCTGGCTACTGGTCAATTGAGGCTATGGATGCCTCTGAAGTGAGCCGTCGCTATATCGATGCCACGATGGTCCTGGAGAGTCACTTCACTACGCCAACCGGAACTGCGGTCTTGCTCGACGCGATGTCTATTGGACGTAACGAGCGGGGACACGAGTTGGGCGTTGCCTCACCGGGCGTTTTGCTGCGCTCTGTGCGCTGCGAAAGCGGAACAGTGGAGATAGAGGTGGAGTATGCACCTCGTCCCGAATATGGTCTGATCTCTCCTCTCCTTAGACCGGTGGCAGACGGTATTGCTGCGCGTGGTGGTGCTGATGTTCTGCTGCTCTCCTCGCCGAAAAAACTCCAGATAGACGGCTCGACGGCACGTGCCCGCTTTGTGCTCCAGGCGGGTGAGCAGGCGGATTTTGCTTTACAGCACCGGGCAAGCTGGGAGGAGGCTCCGAAGATCTATTCAGCGTCAGCGATTGCCGATGCTTTGCGGGATACGCAGGAGGGATGGCGTACCTGGTCGGAGCTGCATCAGCGCTATCAGGGACCGTGGCGGGACCTCGTGCATCACAGTGGTCGCGTGTTGCAGTCGCTTACGTTTCGTCCCACCGGAGCTATTGTTGCGGCCCCGACAACTTCGCTGCCAGAATCTGTAGGAGGCGAACGCAACTGGGATTATCGTTATACCTGGATACGAGATGCTTCGCTGACGATGGAGGCCCTCTGGGTGGCGGCCTGTCCCGATGAGGCTCTCTGGTTCTTTTCCTGGATGGCGGGCGCGGTGGCTTCACTGCTGCGACGTGGTGCTCAGTTGCAGATCATGTTCGGTGTTGGTGGTGAGCGCGATCTCACTGAGCGTTCGCTCAAGCATCTCGCTGGCTGGCGGAACAGTCGTCCTGTGCGTATCGGCAACGGAGCATGGGAGCAGCGTCAGATAGATGTTTACGGTGAATTGCTCAGTGCGGCTCATCGACTGAGCGACCAGCTTGGTGAGCTTGACGAGACGACGCGTCATTTTCTGGTTGAGGTGGCTGATGCGGCTGCAAGTCACTGGCAGGAGCAGGATCAGGGCATCTGGGAGGTACGTGGAGGTCCAAGAGACTTTCTCTACTCAAAGCTTATGTGCTGGGTGGCGCTCGATCGGGCTATCGACCTGGCCGATAGACTTGCAGCCCATGAGCGGGTTGAGGCATGGACGGAGACACGTGAGCTGATCCGTGAAGCCATTCTGACACAGGGGTGGAGCGAGAAGGCTGGCGCATACACGCAGTCCTTTGACTCCGACGAACTCGATGCCTCTGTACTCATGATGCCCATTGTAGGCTTCCTGCCAGGTACCGACCCGCGTATGCGAGCTACTATTGATGCCATCGCCGACCGCTTGACGGATGCTCACGGTCTGGTCTATCGTTACCGCGCCGCCGATGGACTTGAGGGAGAGGAAGGGACATTCTTGCTCTGTACCTTCTGGCTGGCTCATGCGTTCGCGCTGGCCGGAGAGATTGAACGAGCCAGGACAACTTTTGAGCAGGCGCTTGCCTATGTAAATGATGTCGGATTGCTGGCCGAGGAGGTGGACCCGGAGACAGGTGAATTGCTGGGGAATTTCCCGCAGGCCTTCAGTCACATTGGGCTTGTAAATGCGGCCTGGGCCATCTCACAGGCGGAGTCACCATCGACACGTGGCCTGTGATGCTAAATCTTTTCGTTATCTCTTGACTAATGCGCCCTCTTTTTCCATCGTCAATTGTGGTGCGTTGACATTCTTAAATAGACTCCTATAATGTGGGACGTGAAACAGCTTACCCGTCTGAATATCGTCCACACCCATCATTGTTAACAGATGGAAAACGCCAACGGCCAGCACTGCACCCAGAGATGGCGCGAGGAAATACAACCATTGGGCCTGCCAGAACCAGGAGACCAGGGCTGGCCCAAAGCTACGAGCCGGATTCAGGCTGGCACCAGAGATAGGTGCTTCCAACCAGACAATCATTGCTACAAGAATCCAGGTCATCAAGGGGGTCCAACGCATCAGGCGATGATTGCTGACAAAGAGAAAGATGGCCAGAATCAGCAGAAAGGTAAGTCCCATTTCGCTCAAAAAAACGCTCCAGAGAGGGTATCCTGCTCCCGGACTCGTGACACCATTGTGGACACTTGCCGCATGGTTTCCCCAGAGCAGTACGAGTAAACTCGCACCGAGGAGCGCTCCAAGAAATTGGCTCACCATATACCCAATCACATCTAAATGATGCATCTTTCCGCGTAACCAGAACGCCAACGAGACAGCGGGATTGATATGGCTGCCGCTCAACCTTCCAAGAGGTGAGATGGCCACCAGTGAGCCGCTGCCCGCAAATAACAGCCCAGTGATAAGTCTGCGGGTGCCCGTATCGGAGATCACGTTTGCCAGCGGTGAACCCGCGCCAAGATTGAAGGTCACTGCGCTTAAGCCAACGAAGATGAGAATTGCCGTTCCCAGTAGTTCGGCCCCATATTCGGGCCAGTGAAGTCCTTTAATAGTTGCATAGAGGGATGGCTTTTGAGCCATAAACTCTCTCCTATACGCTGTAGTCATACGATGTTCCATTTCTTTTATAGTCATAACTGGCAATAATTCGTTACATTTCTTTCACTCTTGACGCTTCTCTTTATATACATCGGTCCGCAGCCCCATCCGGAAAAAACAGAAGTGGGTTGCAGGGCCGCCCTGCAACCCACTTCTTGTTTCGCCGGGGTGGGCTGGCGAATCAATAGAAGCTTTGCTATGGAAGCGCAGTCTTTCTGAACCAATGATGTAAAAAATCAGTGTCAACTATGACTATACCATGCAGCGTTCGAACGCAACAAAAAGTGGAAGAAAGGCAGTACATAGATGAAAGCAATCGCAGTCTATCCAGGGAAAGCGCACTCTATGCACCTGGAAGAGATCCCTCAACCACAGGTAACTGACATTCCTGATGGTCACGGGGTACTGGTCAAAGTTCTGCGCGTGGGCGTGGACGGAACGGATAAAGAGATTAACGAAGCCCTGTACGGACAGGCACCCGAAGGTGAGGAATTTCTGATCACCGGCCATGAGAACTTTGGTCGTGTTGTCGAGGTGGGACCTGACGTGCCATCGGTCATCCGACCAGGCACATATGTTGTGGCGACAGTTCGTCGGCCAGGACACAGCATCTACGATCAGATTGGTTTGCAGGATATGACAACTGATGATGTGTACTATGAACGAGGCATCAATCTACGGCATGGATACCTGACAGAATATTATGTTGAAGACGCCGCCTACATTGTCACATTACCGGCAAATCTGCGTGAGGTAGGGGTGCTCCTCGAACCATTGACCATTGCTCAGAAAGGCGTCAACCAGGCATTCGAGATCCAACGCCGTCTGAAGGTCTGGCAACCAAAGCGTGCTGCCGTCATCGGAGCGGGAACGATAGGACTTTTCGCCGCGTTGACCTTACGGTTGCGCGGTCTGGAAGTGACTTCGTACTCCCGTCGTATCCCGCCATATTTCAATAGTGCCCTCCTGGAAGAGATCGGCGCTCAATACGTGAGTTCACAGCAGAAAACGCTGGCAGAAACGGTCAAGGAAGCGGGTCCCTTTGACCTTATCTTTGAAGCTACTGGCTACAGTCCACTGGTCTTTCAGGCCGCAGAGATGCTGGGGAAAGATGGCGTCCTGGTACTCTCCAGTATTACTGGCGGCGATACAAAAACGGAGATCAATGCCGATCGCATCAACCAGAGTTTTGTCCTGGGCAATAAAGTGATGGTGGGAACCGTCAATGCCTCACGTGCAGACTACGCCAGCGGCGTAAATGATATGGTGAAGGCGGAAGCGCTCTACCCAGGCTGGCTCAAGAAGCTACTGACCACAAAGATCAACGGCCTGGAGAACTATAACGACATGTTGCTCCACCTGACAACAGATAAAGAAGCCATCAAAGTCTATATTGAAGTCTCCCAAGAAGAAGGATTGTGAGTCATCTCTCTGCGGCTTGCAAGCCGCAGAAAAGGTTATGAGTCATCCCTCATTTTGGCAAAATGAGCACATGCCTTTCTCGGGCGGCTGCGCCGCCCTCTTTTCAGCAGAAAAGGCTGAGATTGCCAGCAGCGAAGCTGCTGGCAATCTCAGCCTTTTCTGCTCTCTTTTGGGGGGGAGGGGCGGCTTTGCAAGCCGCAGAAAAGTGAGGGATGACATATATCTATCTATTTAATATGTTTGCGCCAGATCCAGAAATAGCCCTTGCCATATTCATTGTAGTAGATAATCCTGGCAATCAAGTCATAACGACCGCTAGTCCGAATGTCCTGAAAGACAAGCTGGGCAGTTGCTGCATCATAGCCATAGCTTAGCTCAACAAGATCAAAGTAGCCATCGTCGATCGCCGCCTTATAGGCCGGTGGTCCAACAAGCAATTGGTGTTGCTTGTTCGTATACTGATAGAAATCCAGACTGCTCCACTGCCAGGATGAGGTCACATCCTGCATGGAGTAGCGTTCAACATCATAGTCCTCCGCCAGGTAGCGACCACTGTTTGGATAGACCTGGGTGTGCAGGAAATACGTCAATGAACTGCTATTCGCCCATCCGTTATAGTCAATCTGGGCCTGCTGAACGCCGATCATAAACATCACAAGACAGAGCGACAGGCCAGCCAACCAGTAGCGTCCCGGGCGGCCAATCCCTTGACTTACTCGCCGGACCGTCCGGCCAGACCAGTAGCCGGAGAGTGTGGAGAGGGCATATCCCGCCAGAGGCATGATGAAGAAGATGCTAAAGGCCATATGTTTATCGAGCGAGACTAGTTCGCCTTTGTAGATATGGTAGATCGGAGCCAGCAAGGATGCGCCATAGAGGAGCAGTCCCAGCCCTAAATCAGGAAAGCGTATCGAAAGAGTTTTGAGGTTCCGTAGCAGAATGATAAACCCGGCTATGGCCAGAGCATAGGCGACGCCTCCCAGAGTAAACACATGCTCAAGTAGGATCGAGGTGGGTGTACTTATATGGGCCACGCGCTGCGTCGTTGTCGCACTTAAGCCCACGAGAACGGACCTGTCCATTTTCCAATAGGCCAGCACACTCACACCTATCAGGGAGAGTGCTGCCAGAGCTACGTTCAGAAACATCTTCTTCCAACCCTGCTGTCTCAGACTACTCCACACAAGGATGGCCAGTACCGCTGGCACAAAGAGCAAACCGGCGTATTTTGCTGCCACTGCCAGCAAGAGCAAGGGTCCAATCGCCAGAACGCTCCAGGAGCGTGGCGACTGACTCGCCCGGACGGCTACAGCGGTCGCCAGCGCCAGCATACAGAGACAGAGCGCGTCATATGTGGCCAGACGATCCAGGAAAAGTACCGGTCCCTGACAGGCAAACAGCACTGCGGCAAAAATGGCACTCGATTTATTGAAGAGCCTCTTCGTGATGAAGTACGCACAGGCCGTTACAGTGAGCATGCAGAGCAAGCTAAACATGCGTGCGAGTTCGAGCCCTCCCAGCATATCCAGCACACCCCCAATGACTGGATAAAAATTGGGATACCCGGAGAAATAGGCACTATAGGGATCGAGTACAGGGGGTCCTCCGAACCAACTCCTGACAATCTGCCGACCGGCCAACAGATAGAGCGCTTCATCCTGAAATGCACTGTTATGCAAGGTAAGAATTGAAACACTTGCTTCAAGAAGAAGAATAAGGGGCAAAACAAAGCGCATCCCGTCAATATGTATACCAAAGGATCTACGCTTCACCTCATGGGTCGCGTACGATCGCGGTCTAGTTTGCTGAATAGTCTCTGGCACAGAGATCTCCAATCTTTTTTGGAAGCATAGGGTAGGAGATAAAAAGGTCTTCCTCGCTGGTGCGTTTTCCGATCTCTCGCAGCGGTATTTCGGGTCGATATTGTTTGTATAAACACCGCTGCGGGAGAGAGAAAACCTGATTACAACTCAGAGCATAGAGCGCTTATCACGAACGCAATTCGGTGAGTAACTTGCGCATCTCAACCTGGGTGTCAGCATCAGAAATCATCGACCAGGATTGATTGTCTGCCGCCGTTGGGTCAATCGCAGGTGATCCTTCATGATAGATCAGTGCGTAGACGTTTGGCGTATTTAAAACTGCCTGTCCAACCTCATCTAACCAGGATGCTTTCTGTGGCGCAGGTCCAGACGCGGTTACTTCTAGAAGGATGGGCTTGTTTGGATATCTCTGTCTGACCGACTGGATTGCCCGCTGGGGATCGGCCCATGGAGTGTTGGGATAACTGATCAGACTAAGGAGAACACCATCGATACTGGAGGCAGGTGGGGCGTAAGGCCGGTCGTGGGCGGGATCGGCTGGTGCCCAGATCCAGGCTACATTGAGCGCACCTGCGGCCTTAAAAAGGGAGCGTACATGTTGCCAGGCCAGCGTAGACTCTGCCGGGATGCCGCCGTGAGCTACAGCCGAGGAAATTGCCCAGTTACGGTCATCTTCCAGTAAGACAGTCAGGTATACCGGTCGTCCATAGGCACGGATGCTCTGCGCCCAGCGCTCGATGTTTGCATCCTGGACTCCGTTCGCGATAGCGGCCAGACTGGCGTCAGTGGGGGGTTGACCATTAGCTCCAAAGACCCCAAACTCCAGCGTGATCCAGGGATGCTCATTCTGCTGATTGAGTTGAGTGGCCCACTTGGTGTCAAACAAATCGTGAATGTCCTGGGTTCGTCCAACAATCGAAAAATGTGCATTCAGACTGCTATCAAGCTGACCCACCCGTGTGTTCACCCACTGTACCGGGAGTGCGACCCCTCCATAAGGTATGCCGGGTTTTTGCTGACTGAGCAGAAACGGCGCTGGCTGTGCTGGTTCCAGGTGAATGGTTCCACTGGTGAAAAGTAGTCCGGCCAGACAGAGGGCGAAGGCAATGTTCCAGATTGGACGAAAGCTCTGCTCGCGTATCTGGAGACGGGAGGCGTAGTAAAGATTACTATTGCTCTCCTCGCGTTGCATGCGTTGCGCCGCCGCCTGGTAACGTGCGTCAAGCAGATTTAGCCAGAGAAAACTGCTCAAAAGAACCATCGAATAGAGTACCCAGAGAGCACTGATAAGCATCGATGCTTGCTGATATACGTTTGCATGAGCTGCGATAACCAGGCCTACTACGCCGAGGACCCAGAAGAAAAAGTAGGGCCACAGGTAAGTCCAGGAGCGTCCCGAAGAGCCTCGTTTCTTTGAGGTAACGGTGAAGCCACTCTTCCGTTTGAGGATAACTGCCAGCAGACTTTCCAACAGAACAGGGAAGCTGCCAAATCCCATAATGATTCCACAGAGTCCGGTAACGCCACGTCCGGCGTACCAGAGTCCCGCGAGACTGGCAATCCAGTAGGGTAGAAAGTGGATCAGAAAGGCTCCTAGCGTCGAGCCGCGTACAGCAGGAGTGCCGGTTAGAATAAACAGGATAGGACAGACCAGATAGATCAGATCGCGCAAGCCACAGAGATAGTGAGTGCAGGCCAGAAGGTAGTGGATGCGTTGATTGAGGCTCAGGCCATTTTTCCTGGGCAGCAAGATATCTCGCCAATGGTCGCGCATCACGCTCAGTGTCCCGATAGCCCAGCGGCGCTGTTGCTTGAGATAAGAAGGCACATCCAGCGGCCCCAGACCAGTCGCCAGCACGTCAGTGATATAGGTGCTGTGCCAGGTGGGGTGCAGTGCGATAGAGGCAGCAAAGTCCTCTGTGACAGAATCTTGTGGCAGGCCACCGATCTGGTCCAGTGCCAGCGAGCGAATAACCACATTAGTTCCACAGATAAAGACAGCGTTTAGTAGACTCTTGCCGGGACATTGCAGGTTATAGAACATTGCCTGCTGATCATCTGCCCAGCGCGAGACAGGGTTTTCCTGGTTTCCATAGTACTGGCCGGTTTGCACCCATCCCATACGCGAATCGGCGAAATGGGGAACGGTTTTCAGGAGAAAATCAGGTCGCGCCACCTGGTCAGCATCGAAGATCACCAGAAGAGTATTGCCAGTCGCTTGAAGTAGCCTGCGTGCGTGCTCGATATTTCCGGCTTTAGCGCCGCCGCCGACTGTTCGAGTAACACACTCCACGCCCATACGGGTGGTCAGTTCTTCAACCTTTTCCCAGCCTGGGACATTTGCCACACGTCCGTCGTTACAGACAACGACCCTGACCTCAGCCGATGGATACGTTTTGAGATAACGATTGCGCGCCGCCAGAACTCCCTCCAGGGTGGGTTTCAGAATGGTAGGACCTTCATTTACGGTAGGTATAAAGATGAATATCGGCAGGAGGGTTGGATCTTCCGTGGCTTGTGTGGGAGAAGGTGTCCAGGGCCAGAGCGTATACTGGAAACCAAAAGTGTGCAGTGCACCAAATGTCTCCGCCGCCAGCAGAGGAACAGCGATCCACCAGCCGGGCCAGTTGCTCACAGAGAAACGCCAGGCCAGATAATCTATGCTTGAGACTCCGACCGCAACTCCCAGGATCATCGTAATAAGCTGTTGTTTTTCTACTCTTTCACCCAGCAAGATAGCCATACCGATCAGCACCGCGGCAATCAGTATCCAGGCTCCGGGCTGGAGATAGCAGATAAGTGCAGTTGCCAGTATGACCGCAAGACAGATTGTAACGATGAGCGGTTTTCTGCCGCGTGCCCATAGATATTTCGAGGGCTTTCCCCCAGGAACTTGTAAAGGAGCAGTAACCGCATTTACCAACGATGAAATTGTGGATCTGCGGATTGGTGTGGGCACCGGCTTACTGGCTGGAACGGCCTGCTGCTGCTGGGGCGTTCTGGGAAAAATGAAACGGTTTACCAGCCAGAAATTGAGTCCGGCAGCTCCTACAAAGAGGATAAGACTAGCGGTCCGCCAGACTCCTGGCGTGCCCTGTGAAATGAGAAAAAGGAGCGCTGTGAACAGGACGTTCATCAGAAGCAGGCCACTGATCTTCCATACCCTGGCGGCAGAGGGAACCTCGCAGAAAAGACGCCAGATATGCGATAGGACCAGTATGCCCTGGCGCATACTGGCCTTGCTCTGACCATTGGCACGTGCCTGGAAGGCATAAGGAACTTCACGTAATTTTTTCCAGGGACAGCGCAGCAAGATTTCCATGAGGATCTTGTAGCCGACGGGACGCAGAACAACATCTGTCAGCAGTGCGCGGCGCAATAGAAAAAAGCCCCCAAGCGGATCAGACACGCGCATCAAATGTTCAGGAAAAGCCAGTTTGGCCGTCCATTTCAGGCCAACAGAAATCATCAAACGGCTTATCCCGTCCAGTCCCTCGTAGCTGCCACCCTTGATATAGCGACTGGCCAGCACCAGGTCCAAATTCTGAGCGTATGCCAGATCATAGAAGACGCGTAACTGTTCGGGAGGATGCTGGAGATCAGCATCGATGACGGCTACATAATCAGCGCGAGCCAGGTCCATCCCGAGCACCACTGCTGTGGCCAGTCCACCTTCGCGGGCCGGACCCTTCGGACGATGTTCTAGATTCACATGCACATTCGTGGCAGCCAGTTCCAGGCTTATCTGTTCAATAATAGCGGGTGTCTCATCATCGCTATCATCGACAAAAATGACCTCGACGCTCAGGCCCTGGAGAGCCTGATCAAGAGCTTTGAGAAGCGGTCTGACATTATCTCGCTCGTTTCTTGTAGGAATAACTACGGTCACGTTATATGACGGGCTTTTGACTATTACCTGCGTTGTGTCCTGAGAAGGAGTGACGGTTGCATGGTCAATAGAGGCGTGTCTTTGGGTAGGAACATCAAAGATAGCAACATCGTCGCGAGATTGTTTTTTGACTATTACCTGCGTTGTGTCCTGAGAAGGAACTATCGTTGGATATTCAATAGCGGCGTGTCTTTTAGTGGGAGTATCAGCTACAGTGGCGGCATCATAAGATTGTTTTTGGGCTATTAACTGCTCTGCCTGCTGGAGAGGAGTGGTAGTTGGATATTCGACGGCAGCGAGTTTTCTGGTAGGAGCGTCAGCTACAGAAACAGCGGCGGCATCATAAGATTGTTTTTGGGATATTAGCTGACCTGACTCCTTTAGAGGCTTTTTAGGTTTAATAGCGATCCGTTTTTGAGTAGGAGCATCATCCTCAAAAACAGCGACATCATCATAAGATTGCTTTCTGGTTATTGGCTGGGCCACCTCCTGTAGAGGGGTTATATGTTTGATAGAGGCCTGGTTTGGGTCAGGAGCATCAGCCTCAAAAATAGTGACATCATCATTTGGATGTTCTGGCTCCATAAATTCTAACCTCCCACTTTGTTTAGCTTCCGGGGATAGCGAAAAGGGCAAAAGTGTCCTCTGTGTCTGGTGCACGACATCTGAGGAGCTATCGCCGGAGTGCGCACGACATAATTTAGGCATACTATCTCTAAGGAATTTTTTGGGAAAACGCAGACAGCGTCGTACAGGAAGCTTTATCGACGTTACCCCACAACACTATCTACCTTTGCAGGTAAAAAGAGAGTAAGGTACTTAGCTACGTGCATAAACGTGTCCTGGAAATGGTGTCTAGATAGACAGGCAGCGGCTAGCGTACACACCGTTCAGCCGTTTAACCTCTTCATGAGGAAATCATTGTCCGTACATAGGACAAAAGGAGCAATGGGTTTTTCCCCTATAATTACCCATATATGCTCGAGGCAGATTTGTTTTTATAAATTCGCGCCACGTGACGAGAAGCCATGTGACTTCTTTAGCGAGTTCTGGCCACCCTTTGCCACCGTCCGCCTGATCGTCATTACGTTTAAATGAATCTATATGTTTGATTATAATCTTGTCTAAGACAATTTGCAAGCCTTATAATCAGCATCTTCAGTTTCAGCAGAAATTGCGTCTCTACTACTTTGTTCAGAAGCGCAATTTCTGCGAAATACTCTAAGATTCTCCCTTCGTCTCCGTGATATCTCTCTTTGTGAGTAGAAATAGGATGATTCTCAGAACGATGAGAGCAGTATATGAGCGATGAAAGAGAGTGGTACTAAAGAGTAGTACTACTTACTCTCTCGCTCACATACCTGGTTTTACTTTGTTGCTACCGCAAAGACATGCATCTGACCGCCCGTGGTGGATGATGGCAATGTCACGCTCTGAATGGTCTTGCCAGCTGACAGGACGATAGAAGCATACAGGACAACTGGCTTATCTGACTGCTGACCTGTGGGTGTGTTGCGATAACCCGTGGTAGCGACGATCTGATTGCCAAAGGACGGTGCATTCCCGCCGCCACCTAGCGTCCAGTCACTAAAGCCCAGTGTAAAGGGCTGACTGGTACCGTCGGTATACGTGATTGTTGCTATACCGGACGTCGGACCGTTGGCGGATGCTCCCAGGAATGCCAGAGTTGTTGCTCCGTTTACGGGAACGACCGAAAGCACCTGACCATTTACTACGTAATCGTCTGGCGATCCGGCATTTACAGCGGGCCAGGTGAAAGTAGTGCCACCGAAGGTCACACTGCCGCCTGGGGTGATATTAACCTTGCCAAGTGCCTCGGCTGAATAGCTATTGGCACCATCGAAGCTGCCAGCGGAAGGCTGACTATCATCGCTGATGGCCGTATTATTATAGGCCACAGGTGGGGGAGGAGGCGTTACGGTCCCACTACCTGTTCCCGTTGCGATGCTAAAGACGTGCAACTGACCACCTGTGACCGTTGACGGCAGCGTCAGGCTCTGGGGCGACTCACCAACCGTCAGCGTCACCTGAGCGAAGAAAACCGATGGATGGCTCGTTTGCTGCTGACCTGTGGGTGTGTTGCGATAGGTTGTAGTGGCGACAAGCTGGTTGCCAAAGACGAGTGGATCGGTGCCAGCACCACCACGCGTCCAGTCGCCAAAGCCGAGCGTAAAGATCTGAGTATCGCCATTGGCATAGGTGATAGTTCCCGTGCCAGATGCATTTCCTCCACTGGCTGACCCCAGAATCCCCAGCGTTGTGTTATCCTCGTCTCCTGAGAGAGGTAAGACCTGTCCATTGGAGACATAATCATTGGCCGTACCAGGAGTGGCCGATGGCCAGGTGAAGTTGAGTCCGCCGAAGGACACATTGCCGCCGGTTGTGATCCCAACCTGACTGAGTGCCTGGGACGAATAGCTGTTGGCACCATCGAAATTGCCAGCGGAAGGCTGGCTATCAGCGCTGACGCCGACGTTATTATAGGCCGCTGTGGTGATCGTCGGAAGGTTCTTGGTTGACACAGTGAAGACGTGGAGGGCACCTCCGGTGGAGGTCGCAGGCAACGTCACACTCTGAATAGTCTTGCCAGCCTGCATGTTCACCGAGGCATAGTAGAGGTACGTATTAACCGTCTGCTGGCCTCCTGGCGTATTGCGGTAGGGCATCTGGGCCATGACCTGAGTGCCAGGAGCAAGCGCCCCATTTGATGTCCAGTCGCTAAAGCTCAGGGTGAACGTTTGTGTTGACCCGTCGGTATAGGTAATCGTTGCTGTGCCTGACCCGGTTCCGCCGGTTGCGGATCCCAGGAAGCCGAGCACGTTTGCCTGTGCCACAGGCGTTACCCGCAACTTTTGTCCTGCTACTACATAGTTATCGGCCTGTCCTGGAACTACATTAGGCCAGGTGAAGACCATATTTTGGAAGAAGGTGTTATCGCCCGGGTTAATGCCAGCGGCCTGGAGCGTTGCCGAAGAATAGCTATTCCCGGCATAGTCAAAATTGGCCGAGGTTGGCATGGTATTATCGCTGATGCCCACATTGTTATAAGCTACGCCCGTAGGAGGAGTAGCGGTAGCGATGGGAGTTGGTGTGGTCGTGGAAGCCGATGGATTCAATCCATAGATGGTCAGATTGTCCGTCGTGCCCACAAAAACTTCGCCATTAGCCACGATTGGCAGCGTAAATTTCTCATAGCTGTCCAACCCGTCCCGTGCGACATTCTGATTGCTATTGTACAGCTCATTCGCAAGATTTGTTGCATCATACGCACGTAGCACAGCGTTGTTATCGATCAGCCAGAGAATACCATTGCTCGTTCCGTTGCCACTCACGACCGTATTTCCACCCGTAAACCCAAAACTCTCCGAGGTTTGTGATGTAGGCGCGGTTGAGAGCAGGCCATTGGCCTGGAGTTGGAACGCCTTGGTCGGGCTGCCGGACCCACCCAGGTAAATGTATTGAGCTGTGGGGGTCTTCCAATACGACGGAGTGCTGTAAATGCCTCCAACCGTTCCTGGAGCAAACTCCTCGGTAATTTTATCGACATCGGTGCGCTGAAGCTCAGCTGGCGCACAGGCGGTCCCAAGATTTGGATCGATTGTGTATTTGCCCATATTCGCGGCATTTACAACGTAGAAGCGACCCTCTTTACTTCCACCGATCAACTCATTCTGTCCCGGAACAAGCAAGGGACCGCCAGATCCCAGGTCTGCATCGGTGGTATTTAAACAATACTGATTGAACGGTGCAAAGTAATCTTGCAGCTGCAATTGCGCATTTAACCTGGCGAAGACATCCCCGGCATCAACGCCGCCGGTATTAAGATCGAAATCGCCGTTGCCACTCATCAGATAGATATTGCCATTGGTATCGGCGACTAGTGGACCGCCACCGCCCCAGATGCCCGAACCAGCCCCGTTGGCTGTGTTGTTATAGATGGCAGTCTGTTGGAACTGTGAATTGCTATAGCTATAGCTCATGATCCAACCGTGATATGGACCAATATCACAGAACGAGCCAAAGGGAATATAGAGCTGGCCATTCGAGAAAACCAGTGCGCCGCGCTGTCTCTCCTTCAGGGGATCAAAGACGATCTTCCCACCGACCTGGCCTGAGCCGGTTCCCGTCACCGAACCCTGGAGGATAGTTGGGCTGCCCGCTCTCTCCTGGCCGGTTGTTACGTTCAGGGCGTGCAAGCGATAGACTGGCGTACTGTTTTCGTAGGTATAGACCACGACGTACATGGTATTTGTGGTGCTGTCGATCACTGGTGTTCCGGTGATCCCGCTAGCCGGCTGGAGGTCGGCGCAGGCTAAGAGTGTATAGGGAACAGGAGTGACACCAGCACTGAGAAAGCTATCGTGCCAGAGTGGTGCCCCAGCCGTCGTTGCATCGGCATCAAATGCATAGATACTGTCGTTCTCAGTCTCGATAAAAGCGACATTATGTACCGCACCGCCGATTGTCAAGTTTGGCAGGTAGAGGGGTTGAGCGTATACCTGTCCATCTACAGGATAAGTGACGCGCTTGCCAAAAGTAGCTGTATTAACATTCGCTGTAGTCAGAGTCGTTTCGTTCGCATCGCTTCCGCTATGTGCGTTATTATATTTATAGGTTGTCACCGCCTGGTTAGCCGCCGCCGCTGCATGCGCATTGTTGCTGTGAGCAATGAGCGTAGTTAATAAAGCTCCAGCGGATCCCAGCAGTAATAGCAAAGAGGCCAGAAAGGCAGGAAGGCGGCGAGTCCATAGAGTCTGCCCACGCCGGAAACCACGGCCTAAAATCTTTCTGGAAAAATCTTCCCGCGTTAACATCAGATATCTCCTTCTCGGATATCTCCTTATCTCCATCCACTTGGGTAAGAAGGGAAAATGAGCATAGAAGTAGATAGGGAAACCAATGCGTCTCAATATATATCATCTCTATCCAATCAGGGGAAAGAGAGCGAGTATAGAAATAGATAGACAGAGACCAATGGTATCTAAAATTACGATAGCAAAAAAGGTTTTGTAGGGGGAGATAACAACAGCGGTAGAAACAGAAATACGTACTTTGTATTTTAGAGAGGGAGCGACACTGCTAAGAAGAATACTGGTATCAACAGAGTGTGTAGGGAAAATTTTCCTCCTTTATCATGACAGGATTATCTTTTTAGATATATTCATTTTAGTATAAACATATCGACTTTAGCAAATGGTAATAAAAATCTGGCCAGAAAGTGGTACTATAGTGTGATAACTTATCAGATTATTGCTAGAAAGAGACGCAGGGACGTTTATTCTGTTCTCAGACAAAGAGAGGGAGGGACTGCGGCGCGGCGATGCAGTCCCTCCCTCTCTTTGTCTGAGAACAGAGATCTATAATCCGTTCAGGATTTTCTGCTTCTCGTTCTCGAACTCTGCGTCAGTGAGAACACCGGAAGCGCGAAGCTGGCCCAGTTGTTGTAGCTGTGCCATGCGGTTATCGGCGGGCGTACCCTGCTGTGCAAGTGGTTGATATTGTGGCGCGGGCTGTTGATATTGCTGAGGTGGTTGTTGCTGTTGGGTTGATTTTCCTACCATATAGCCCAGACCACCAGCCAGGAGGCTGTCTACCAGCGTATTACCGCCGCCGCCCAGGAGAGGAAAGCCGCCCCTTCTGGGGGGATAAAATGGTCCTCTGCGATAGCCCCAACCTGGTCCCCAGGGTCCACGACGCCAGTTACCTCTAAACATTTTCTGCCTCTCTTTCAATTGTCGTATGTGTGAATTCATTCTCAGAGCCAGTCCCGGCATTCTCCCGCGTCTGCGCCAGTTCTTGTTCTAACTGTTGACGCGCGTCAACTGATACCATGCCGCTTACCAGGATGGTGCCATTAGCTTGCTCTATAGTATCTTGCAGTTTTCCAGCCCAGAGATGCTCTAACAAGACGATTACTGCTGACGTATCTACGGGGACTGCGCTACTCAGCGTGATCACATCCTCCGGCGTAACTAAACTTTCCAGGCTGTCCTTAAGGGGGTCCAGCGCGGCCAGTTCTTCGTTCTCCAGCTCGTTGGCTTCCAGCATAGTGACATTGCCATCATGGTCTTTTCTAATAAAGAGCAGATCAACTACCTGGATAAGCTCTCGCTCTTGAATAGCTTTTAACGCTGGCACAATTTCGTTGAGAAACTGTTTGCCAGGACATCCAATCACTGTATATTCGAGTGGATTTGTTGCCATAAGCTTCTTCTCCATTTATTTGCTTCTCATTATACGATTCTTAAGAACAACACTACCCCACTTCTAACTCTTCTGCGGGAGGAAACCACTATTCAGGCTATAGATAATTCTCTCCTCCTACTTGTAATACGCATGACCTATGGTTTATGTTCAGTTATTTGCTCAGGGCTTCGCAAAAGTCGTTTCTTTCCCCACGCGCCCACCCTTTTTGGAGGCTCGGAGGCAGCGCTGCCGCGCTGCCTCCGAGCCTCTTTTTTCCTTAGGAGGAGTCTGGCAACGGCTGAAAAGCGACTTTTGCGAAGCCCTATTTATTTGCTCTTCTCATCTCTCTCTCCTTGAGATGTATGAGTCATCCCTCGTAACTACTCAG